>NZ_JBAMMY010000170.1:0-7505 GCF_051233685.1 Desulfobacterium sp. N47 | reverse complement strand
TCAGCTTCAAGCACCTGGGCTAATATTTTTCGAGCTCCATTACGTAATATCTCAGTAATAGGGTCATCAATAAAAGATTCTGGCTTTTTAATTATAATTACATTATCGTTATTCATGGTGTGTGTATCCTTTCCTTTTTTTTGGTCGGTTAATTGCCTCGGTAACAATCAACCGATGGATACACCACCTATCTCCCTAAACACAACTTTGATTATATCTCACTTTTCAAACCCAGGTTTATATAATAGGGTCCGTTTTTCCAGATGGAGTAATACGCAATTTAAGTAATCCGGCTGTGTATTATTATTCTTTACAGGATGCATATAATGCCGCGCGGCAAACGGTGATGTAATCCAATTTCAGGATTATCCATTTATTCAAAATTTGGGGGTTAACAGAAATATTTCAGTTTCTATGGAAGGAGGATATGATTCGGGCTTTACAGCCGCATCCGGAAGTACTTCCATGAAAGGGAAAATACAAACATTTCCAAACGGCGGCACAGTTACTATAAAGAATTTTATTCTGCAAAACAATGATTCCCCTCCGCCAGCCGGTACAGATTCAATACGTATTGTCGGCATGCCACCTCTATATTTTTTCGATTTGCAGGCTGCGTACAATGCTGCGGCTAACGGAGATATAATCCAGGTTAAGTATCAGGAACTTATTGGAAACCTTGATTTTAACAGGAATATCTCGGTTTCTATAGAAGGAGGATATAATTCAGATTTTACAGCTGTAGTCGGAACTACATCATTGAAAGGGAAAATTCAAACGCATCCAAACGGCGGGACGCTTACTGTAAAGAATTTTGTTTTGGAGAATAATTAAGGCAATGACATATGAAATATGGGGTAAGAATTATAATAGCTTATAGTAGTTGATAAAGGTTTCACCCTTTGGTTGAAATGACGCCGGGTAGTACAAATGATATCGAGTGATACATTAAGAGCAGGTATACAAATATTTTTGACAATACAACAATTAATAAGGAGGATGATAATGAAAAAAAGGATTTTGGGCTTGGTCTTTGGTTTAATATTGGCTTTTTTGTTGACCGGAATTAAAGGCTTTGCAGCAGATGGATATCTTATAGTAAACGGCAACATCGGCGTCGGCATAACCACACCCACCGAGAAACTGGACGTTAACGGCAATGTAAAAGCTACCGGATTTATAGGACCGGGGATAATCAGGCAAATACAGACTTTAAGCCCAACTACCGATATCAGTACTACCTCTACCGCTTTTGTTGATATGCCGGGGATGAGTATTACTTTAACAACTAAAGCCAGTATTTTATTAATTTTCTGGAATACTCAATTTCATAATACAGGTATTGGATGGGTTAATATCGAAACTCTATTAGACGGATTGAGAGTTGGCCCAACTTATGGTGGCACTTATAGCGCCAGTGGTTCAAACGCAAATTCTGTTGGTGGTCATACAGTTGTTACAGTTGCAGCTGGCACTCATACGGTGAAATTGAGATGGAGAGTAACCGGAACGCCTACAGTTTATAATTATCCAAATACCTTTTCTGATTATTATGGCCGGACTTTGACCGTAATTGAAGTCGGACAATAAGCAGACCGTGGCCCATACATATTGGCGCCACAACACGAGCGCATCCACCGCTGCTTACAGTGAGGAAGAGAATAGATGCCAAACCTTTAGCCGTAACCATTTGAAAGCAATGTGTTTTGATATTGATCTGTGATTTAATATTTATATTCACAGATCATGGTTTAACATCAGGAGCCAAACATCAATAGTTTACAGCCTCTTCAAAAAAGGAATAAATATCTGAAGAGGTAAAGTTTGCAGCTAAATCAATATGGGTAAAAAGCGGAAAATGGTCGGAGGGATATCATTTATCTCATCGCTGTTGAATGATTTTTGCGTCTATGACCTGTGCAGAAGATGGGGCAAAAATATAATCAAGTTTGAATCGGAAAAAATATTTGCGAAATCCATGAAATGTGGCAATGTTTCGGATTTTTTGGATATCGCAACCGAAAGGTTGGAAAATATGATCTAACTACCTGTTATAGAAATAAAAAGCCTGCTGTGATTCTTTTTTATCAACCGAACCCAAGTGCAGATACGCAGCATGATGTTTCATCACTCTTTATCTTTCTCAAATACCAATAATTTAACTGCGAAACATTAGTAATAGTAAGAATGCGACAAAAACCCTATTGCCGGGTGGAATATTAAAAACACTATGTTAATAAACTGTCCGTTTCACAAATAGAGCCAGGAAAATGAGACCATAAAACAACTTGTTTTTGCATGAGGATGTGGAAAAACAACCGGTTCAGACAGCACACAAGGTAGAACGCCCGGCAAGTAATTTCATTTTATATTTGCGCACCGGAATATTTTGGGGAAGAAGTTCTTTTATTTCACAAAGAGTTGTAACGGGATAATTCATCATCCTGATCTGTTCAAGCAATTGAATAAAATAATTGCTTCTTATGCCCCCTTCAACTTCAGCGTGAACCGGAAGCACATGGATGCCGCCTTTTTTTAAGACTGAAATAATAGCCAACTCGGCGCTATCAATACCTGTTTCCTCTATGCACGGAAGATCCGAAGGAATTTCCATAACACCTATGTTTTCGTGAATAAAAGGCTTGTCAGCTCTTGTGCAGCTTAAATAATCAAACTTATACTCTTTAATAATCTCCATCACCCTGTCATCAATAAGCCAGGCTGGCGCTCCGAATGATGATGGCATATGCCCTGTCAGCTTTGCAAATGCATTAACACCTTTATCAAACCATCTTTTTATCCATTCAACAGATTTTGCATCCAGTTCATCCTGCCAGCGCCTGTGATCCCAGGCATGAAACTGAACCTCATGACCACTTGATATTATTTGCTTTACAATTTCAGGAAAGGAAAGAGCTATCATAGGAGAAGGAAGTAATGTTCCGTACAGAGCCGTTTTTATGCCATAGAGCCCTGGAGCATTGCTTTTTATCATTTTTTTTAAAAAAAGAGGGTTTTTTATAAGCTGAAGAACAGCTCTGCCCGAAGCATCCGGACCCATACTTAAATAAAAAGTTGCCTTTACATTAAACCGGTCAAGAATATCAAGGAGGCGGGGCACTCCTTTTTTCATGCCCTGATAGGTATCAACATCTATCTTGATTCCTAAAGCATTTTCATTTTTTTGAATCACATCACACCTTGTTCACATCCGTTAAGAATGTTTACCGGCTCTCGCGGCTTATTTGCTGATCCTTTTCCGATTGTTCCGATGAATAGACCTTATCAATTACATACTGCGGTCTCTTCCTTACTTCCTTGTAAATCCTGCCGATATATTCTCCCAATATCCCAAAAGCAAAAAACTGAAGGCCGATAAAAATAAACAGAATTGCAAAGAGTGTGAAAATACCTTCTGCGGCCCAGTGGGCTCCGTATATTAATCTGGAGACAGCAAGTACAACGCCGAAGCAAATACCTCCCAAAGCCATCCCGATGCCTCCGTATAAAAGGGATTTCATGGGCAGATCCGAGAATGCCGAGACAAGATCAAACTGAAGATTGATGAGCTTTCTTAAAGGATAGTTTGATATCCCACCGGCTCTTTCATCATGTGCGACTTCGATTTCAGTCATGCGCTTCCCGAAATATGTAGCAAGCGCCGGAATAAATGTAGAATGTTCATGGCAAGCTATCATACGCTCGACCACAGGACGTCTGTATGCCCGAAGCATGCATCCCCAGTCGCTCATACCCACTTTCGTAATCTTTCTTGCTACCATGTTGATAAGCTTTGAAGCCGTTTTTCGGAATATAGAATCCTGGCGCTGCTTTCTTATTGTACCTACCACATCATACCCACCTTCTTCCATTTCCGCCACAAGCCTGGGTATTTCTTCGGGTGGATTCTGTAAATCTGCATCCAGAGTGATTATGATCTCACCCTTAACGATTGAAAAACCCGCAAAAATCGCGCAATGCTGACCGTAATTTCTTACGAGCGCAACAACTCTCACCTCAGGCCAGACAGTAAGATTTTTCAATATGGAAAGAGAATTATCTTTACTTCCGTCATCGACCAGAATTATCTCATACGGCCTGTTCATTTGCTGCATAACCGGATGTATTCTTTCAATCAGTAAACGCAGATTATCTTCTTCATTGTAAACGGGAATTACTAAAGAAATCATTGCTTGTGGACTCATTTGTTATTGTTCCTTGCCCTTATTTTAATATTTCTTTTATAGCTTCACAGACATAAGACGCATCTTCATTTTTCATATCGGGAAACAGCGGAAGTGAAATAATCTTTTCCGCAGCACGTTCGGTTTCGGGAAGTATTACCTTTTTTGTTCCAAAATCTCTCTTAACATAATCCAGCAGATGGCAAGCCGGAAAATGAAGGCCGTAACCTATATTATATTCGGATAGTTTTTCCATAAACAGCCCTCTGTCCATGGATAACACTTTTATTACAAACAGGTGATTTGAATCGATGTGTGAATACCCGGCAATGCCTGGCAATTCAAGCCCCTTAATATCCTTAAGACCGGTTTTGTAAATTGCGGCAATTTCTGCTCTTCTGCCGTTAATTTCGTCTAATCTTGATAGCTGTGCAAGTCCAAGAGACGCCTGCATATCAGTCAGATTATATTTAAATCCGGGAGAAGAGATATTATACTCCGGATTTCCTCCCTTGCCATAACGTTTCCAGGCATCTCTTTCTATACCGTGAAACCTTAATAACCTTAGATCTTTTTCCAGTTTTTCATCATTTAGGGTGATCATGCCTCCTTCACCGCTGGTAATATTTTTTATTGGATGAAAAGAATAAATGGCAATATGGCCGAATCCGCCGGCATGAATTCCTTTGTAATAGGTACCAACAGCATGGGCGGCATCTTCGATAATTATAAGATTATGCTTTTTTGCGATTTTTATAATTTTGTCCATATCGGCAGGCACTCCTGCAAAATGTACCGGAATAATGGCTTTGGTCCTGGAAGTAATTTTCTCTTCTATAAGATCGGCATTAATGTTTAAGGTATTATAATCAATATCAACAAAAACGGGCTTTGCTTTTTGTATCGCAATCATGTTGATAGTTGAAGCAAACGTCATAGATGGAGTGATGACCTCATCTCCCTGGCCGATTTTAAGCGCAAGAAGTACTATATGCATCCCGGCTGTTGCAGAATTTACAGTGATTGCACGGGAAGCCCCGGTCAATTCACAAAATTTATCTTCAAATTGTTTGCAGGCAGGGCCGGTGGTAATCCATCCTGATTTTAAGCAGTTTACTACATTATTAATTTCATTTTCCCCTATGGAAGGTTTGGACAGGGGTAAAAAATCTTCTCTTATTTTCATATTGCTCCGTATGCTTGTTGTTTAATTCTCCTGGTCAATTAATTCCGTCAGATATTGACCATACTCGTTTTTTGAGAGCCCTGATGCAAGTTTTTTAAGCTGGTTCTTATCAATATAACCGAATCTGTATGCTATTTCTTCAATACATGAAATTTTGAGACCTTGTCTTTCCTGTATAGCCTGAACATAACTTGCAGCCTGTTGCAGCGATTCAAATGTGCCGGTATCAAGCCAGGCTACTCCTCTTCCTAAAAGTTCAACCTTAAGTTTTCCTTTTTTGAGGTATTCAAGATTGATATCTGTAATTTCCAGCTCTCCTCTTTTGGAGGGCTTCAGGTTTTTTGCTGTCTGTACAATATCACTGTCATATATATATAAACCCGGAACCGCATAATTTGATTTCGGTTTTTGAGGTTTTTCTTCTATACCAACTACTTTACCTTGTTCATCGAATTCAACTACTCCGTATCTTTCCGGATCCTTAACAATATATCCGAAGATCAGACCGCCCTTTTGCAGCTTTGCAGCATTGTTTAATGATACTGAAAGACTGTCACCGTAGAAAATATTATCTCCAAGAATAAGACATACAGGTTCATTTGCGATAAAAGATTCTCCGATTATAAAGGCCTGAGCGAGACCTTCCGGTTTTGGCTGAACAGCATAAGAAAAAGACATGCCTATCTGAGAACCGTCTTTTAAAAGTTTTCTGAAATTGGGTAAATCTTCAGGAGTCGAAATGATTAAAATTTCGCGTATACCGGCAAGCATGAGAACCGACAAGGGATAATAAATCATCGGTTTGTCATATATAGGCAGAAGCTGCTTGCTTACTACAGTGGTAAGAGGATAAAGTCTTGTCCCTGAACCTCCGGCGAGAATAATTCCTTTCATAAAACTTTCCTATGTTAAGTTATTAAGCTATTGCAGTATCTGAGACATACATATCGTATGTATTTTGTATTCCTTCATAAAGAGAAATTTTAGGCAACCACCCAAGAGCTTTTAGCCTTGAAACATCCAACAGCTTTCGCGGTGTCCCGTCAGGTTTTGATGAATCAAAAACAATTTCTCCCTTAAATCCCACTATCTCTTTAATCAGAACCGATAAGTCTTTTATGGTAATTTCTTTGCCTGAACCTATATTAATAAGAGGCACTTTGTTTGTATTTAAAAGCATGTTAAATTTTTTATCATCCAGATCCATCAGGAAAACTACAGCATCAGCAAGATCATCCACATGCAGGAATTCACGATATGGTTTTCCCGTACCCCAGGTGTTCACAAAAATATTTTCCTGCTTTAATAATTTCTTGAAATCATCCGGTATGGGGCCAAATAATTCCTCGTCTTTTTGAATTTTATCCCAATTTTTCTCCATAGCAAGCCTGGCTATATGATATTTACGGATAAGCGCCGGCAGGACATGGCTGTTTTCAAGATCAAAATTGTCTTCAGGGCCGTAAAGGTTTGTCGGCATTGCTGCAAGATAATTTGTATTATACTGGCGATTATATGACTGGCACATCTTTATTCCGGCAATTTTGGCAATGGCATAGGGCTCATTTGTAGTTTCAAGCGGGCCGGTTAAAAGGTACTCTTCCTTCATCGGTTGCGGGCAGTCTCTTGGATATATACAGGATGAACCCAGAAAAAGAAGCCGTTTAACATGATTTTTCCAGGCTGAATGGATTATATTATTTTGAATTGAAAGGTTATCATAAATGAATTCAGCAGGATAAGTGCTGTTTGCATAAATACCGCCCACTTTTGCAGCAGCAAGAAAAACATAATCCGGATGCTCTTTTTTAAAAACCAATTCAACATCACTTTGTCTTTTGATATCAAGCTCTGCATGATTACGTAAAATCAGATTTGAAAAACCCTCTTTGTGAAGCTTTCTTAAAATAGCAGAACCAACAAGTCCTGTGTGACCGGCGATATATATACTGGAATTTTTTTCCATTTGCTTTAAAACACCTCAAAATCATGATCTAAAGTTTCACCGAAATGATGCATGGTTTACTCACGCGACCATCCGTAACAGCGCGTCCACGAAAGATTTTCGGGAGAGTTTCTGGTTTTTGTTGCAAACGGCATTAAAATCATCAGCCAACGCGTCCTTGGCGATGATG
>NZ_JBAMMY010000250.1:0-2239 GCF_051233685.1 Desulfobacterium sp. N47 | reverse complement strand
CGAAAGGTATTAAAATATCAGATAAGGATCTTCGCCGAGTAAATATCAGTCGTAATGAATTCCATGGAGATTGGAATTATACAATAATGCCATATCGATCAACAGATAAATTGTAAACGTTATTTTGTGACAACTCCTAAGGTTGTTGCATTCGCCATAAGAAATTAAGCCACGCCTACCACCGTTTTTTTATGCCTTTATTAAGTACAACGCCCCGCATAAGCCGCGCCGCCAATGACCTTCCCGCGTAGCGTCGCCAAGCTTCCCGGCGTCGGCCTTAATGCGGTTGTTAGGCAGTTGTCTGCGGGGCTGTTTCGCCAACTACCTGCCATCGAGCCTCAATGGTGTCAGCTGATAAATCAGCACCACAGTCCCATTCAACAAAGTATCCGCCATTGAAAACCTTCAGAAATTCGGTGTGATCTTGAAGGGCTTCAAACGCCTCATACTTCAGATAGGAACTGACATCAAAATTGCCGATGCGACCATCGTCTGCAACGATGGACAACACCCTATTAGATTGTGGAGAGATTTTTGCTATTCTCATTGGTCAAGTCCTTTGATTGGAAAAGGTTTCTTGCCGTTTACAGTCAAGTTCCAGTCGGCAAGCAAATCTTCTTGATGAATTTCGATCCATGCGACGACCAGCTTGTGCTTGTTCGGTGGCAGTTCACCAGACAGAAGCGTTCCGTCAAGAATCGAGTACACTGCAACTTTCCCTTGGTAATCAGCATGTATGTGTGGCACGTGATGTTTCTCAGTATCTCGAAAGAACATCCGGATGAGAATCCCATAAAACATCGAAATTGTAGGCATTATATCTTCTCCTTCTTTGCTTTAGCCTGATGTGGCTAACAAGAACTCACCCCAGTGTTGGGGTCAAATCCTTATCCTTGACTTTCGCCCGGTTTCCGTCATATCGGACTTCCAGTCCATCTACAAGATTCTCCCTTTCTGTTATATGAAACGATATCCATTGTCACGAATAAAGATTTGACCCCATAGCTTTCCTGACCCTCAACTTCCCGCAAATCAGTCGACCATTCAGGATTTCTCTGCGCCACAACTCCAACAAGAATCAAATTCACTACCATGTACTTCGCCACATTTCTTGCATTTCCAAGATTCTGGGCCAATTGGTGTATTTTCATTAATCATTTCCTTATCCGATTCACCCGTAAATGTAGCAAAAGGTAACTTCAGGACAAAAATTGCTGAAGTGGTTCACCTGGTCTGCTGGACCGGAAACTGATGTTTCCTGCTCCCCAGTTTTGGGCCACAAACCATTTTTCTTCCAAAATTTAAGTAACCGCTTGTCTTCAGACGCCTCAATCTTGGTGGCCCCAGCCTCTCCCATTAGAGACAGGCTCTGATAATACCGTGGGCAGGACTCCACAGAAGCAAAGGGGCAACGAAGAGGTAGTGAACCTTCTGAATTCTTTTTCTTATACCAATCTAAATCTGGCACTATAATGGACTTCTTCATGTCACCTCAATTTTGTTACGCCTACTGCCCGTTCAATATCTTCAACCTTCATTTTGTATCCTGCCCCAGATTTGAAAATCATCACTCTCGGCATGAAGGAATAATGATAGTGATAATAATATTCCGATTGCTGCCAAACTTGGCCGTTCATCAATTTAACAATTGTTTCGCCTTCCCATCCTTCAAAATCACCATCAATTTGGGTTTCGATAACATTGGGTGTTGCTTGTTGTGATTCAACGATTTTTGCTGCTTGCTCGATTCCGTCTTTCTTGCCTTTTTCGTACCCTAACAAAAACTTTTCAATTAATAGAATTCTAAGTTTTTCTTTTTCCGATTCGGTTAGTTTTTGAACCCCTATTGCAGTTTGCTCTCCTTTAGAGAGGATTTTATCAAGCGGCAAATCCGGATATTGTTGAGCAAAAGCTGTTTCAACACAGCACAATAAAATTATAATGAAAATTCGTTTCATGCCGTTCTCCTTAAGGGCATAACAAGTTATTATCCAGACCCAGTGATGTTGTAATTTCGTAAGATCACCATAAAGTTATAGAAATAAAATTATAATTTTTGACAAAAAATTAACGGCTAAGATTTGTTCAAAAGCTTATCTCTTTAAGTAAAATATCTTTTTTTAACTGCCGATAATAATTTGAATTTGATATAGCCATATATATTCTGTTGACAAGATAATTGCAATAATATATTTTTACCTTTCCAGGTATCATGTTATTTATCAATATATCTGGAATG
>NZ_JBAMMY010000167.1:0-1161 GCF_051233685.1 Desulfobacterium sp. N47 | reverse complement strand
TCAGCTTCAAGCACCTGGGCTAATATTTTTCGAGCTCCATTACGTAATATCTCAGTAATAGGGTCATCAATAAAAGATTCTGGCTTTTTAATTATAATTACATTATCGTTATTCATGGTGTGTGTATCCTTTCCTTTTTTTGGTCGGTTAATTGCCTCGGTAACAATCAACCGATGGATACACCACCTATCTCCCTAAACACAACTTTTGATTATATCTCAAACTGCGGATGATAGCTATTGGTCCTGCTTTATCAGCTATAGCAGCAAAGATGCTGAATTTGTAAAATATTTAAAAGAAAGACTGCGAGGCGAACTGATATCGGTATGGCTTGACTTTGACCAAATTGTCCATGGTGGACAATTGACCGAGCAAATAAAGAGTGCTATTAGTAAGCATGACAAACTTCTCATAGTGCTTTCTAAGAACAGCCTCGAGAGCGATTGGGTAGAGAAAGAAATTAAGGAAGCTTTGAAAAAGGATACCAAAGTACTTTTTCCTATCAGGATTACATCAGTAGATGAGATTAGGAAACATGACTTCATATGGGATACGTTCAAAGATGTTCCAATACTCGATTTTGAATTTGACCCTGAACATGAGGCAGTGAACGCATCCTTTGAAGACTCTTTTTGGAAACTCGTAAAGAGCCTGAAGAAGGCAAAGGGCTCGTCATGAAACGTAACATCCTTGAGCTGAAGTATGAGAATGATATGAATGCGGTATCGCATTAACTGGTGGCCATCCAGAAATGAATATTTTAGGATGCAGCTGTCGCAAGCTATGAGGTATCACCCTATCTCTTTCTGACGGATTACGGCGTTTCCAGGACATGACGAAGTAAGCTTACGTGGGGGCTAACGTTTTTCAAAATATCAATCTGAAAATACAAAAGCCCAACTAAAACATGCTGCGGCCCAGCCACACAGTTTACTGATAGTGCTGGCATAAACCCTCAACCTCTTGTGGAGGACCCGGATAGGTTCTGCCGAACCGGTGATGATAAAAAAGAATAATTAAAGTAACTAAAGTTTCACCGAAATGATGCATGGTTTACTCACGCGACCATCCGTAACAGCGCGTCCACGAAAGATTTTCGGGAGAGTTTCTGGTTTTTGTTGCAAACGGCATTAAAATCATCAGCCAACGCGGCCTTGGCGA
>NZ_JBAMMY010000248.1:0-13548 GCF_051233685.1 Desulfobacterium sp. N47 | reverse complement strand
TAAATGAATCCAGCGCTGCAACAGCAGCAGTTTTTGTGATTTTTGCATCGGCAGCTATTGCATCAACTAATTCTGCTTTCGTCATGTAAAATTCTCCTTTTTTTGTGGTGGGTATGGGGGATGGCTATGCCAAAAAAACCGCGTCAGGAAAATATTCTAATATAACGTCAGTGTCAAACTTTTAGTTCCAGCAACTGGTTTTGCCAGCACTTTCTGTATTCACCAGCGTGTTTTATCAAGAAATCCCATGACGGTTACATTGTTACAACCCAGCCCTTTACTTTCCGGCATAACAGAAAAAGCAGTGATAAAAATTCAAAGCAGCACAAACAAACCGTTAAAACCGTTAGAAGCACACTTGTATTCAGTTTATCCTGCATATAATCTGTTTAAGCCGTTTACTCTTTATTCCCGTTGTTGTTATGCATCAGGGACTTTATCAACAAAGTGATGATTTATAGCCCGCCGGTGGAAATTTCCGCTAAATACAGACTTATCAAAGGTTTTCAGGCCAGCGGATATTCTTTGGTTATGATAAGATATCGGAAACTATCAATCTGATTTTTAAAGCACAACAGTGATAAAGAAAAAGTTTATCGTTAACTCTCTGTTATTCTTTTTCAAATCCCTGTGCAGTAAATTTCAGTGTCCGGCAGTTCTCAGTCACGGTTCGTACAACGTGATTCGGAGTGCCTGAAGGGATATCTGCTTCCACTTCAAGAGTAACAGTCACCGCCGCACCTACCAGGCCTGAGAGGTGAGCGATTACCTCATCTGCTATGCGGCTGGCATCCCGACCGACGCGGGTTGCATCAAGGGTGACAGTTCCATGGAAACGTTTTGGCTGAATCGAAACCGGTTGGATGACCGGCGTTTCCGGCTTATCTTCAGCTTTACCGGATGTCTGCGGGCTACCACCAACGGATCTACTTCCGAGAGCTCCTGCTAATTGTGATTCATGCCGCTCGGCTTCCATTTGTCGACAAGCTACATCGGGCTTTACGATCAATCCTGTTGCGTCCGAACCGGATGATATGGAAAACTGACCTGTACGCAGGCCTCGATAGCGTCCTTCTTTTTCATCGAAGCTATCGGCATAGGCAAAGGCATCCTGCGTCCATGTGATCAGCGCCAGTCCCTCACCGATCGCACCCGTCAAAACCGATGAGTTTTTAAGACGTGGCAAGTAATTGTAGCGCGCAAAATCCTCCATTATCTGTTTGATAGCTACGTGATTACCCCGCCATAGAGGAACATTATCCAATTCCATCCTTAATCTTGTTGGGGCGAAATTAGTAATTAACAATTCGTCGTTCTTAAGTTTCTTACTTGCTCTCGCGGCCAGTGACTCCAATCCCGACAGCCTTATTGCCTGCAATTCGATAGCAGCCTGAGGGGTCGTTTGAACCGGCACCAGCAACCATTGGTAAGTCTCAGGTAATCTTGCCGTCACGGTGCCATCTGCGGTTTTCTTTTGCGTTTCTGCCTGTTTAACCTGTTGTGGGTCTAAATTTAGTTGTTCCTTATCAGCAAGGATAGATTCCCATGCAAGATATTTCCGGGTTGCTTCGTCAAGATCCTGTAGTCGTGTCTTATCAGCAGCAAGAAAGACGAGCGTGTTTCTATAGAGCCGTGGAGTATTGCCCCGCAATTCTAGGATAGCTTTTGCTGCTATACCGGCTGTACTTTCCGCCTCCTTGCTGTATGGGTAATCGATGCTGAGCACAACAAGCCTTGCATCAAGATCATCCGGAACATCCTGCCCGGACTGAGGCATGGGATGAATCCGACTAAAATCTCCTTTCTGCTCCAGGTTCTTTCGCAGGCGCTGATTCAGCTCGTTTACAACCTTATCCGGGTCGCGTTTTAATTGTTCTGCAATATCTTCAGCCAGCTTTGTAACAGTGGGTTGGGTAGAATACCAGTAACGCGGGCCGTCCTGGTAGAGATATGTTGCTGCACCGGCCAGCCGGCGCAGCGCATCTCCGAACACCGCGGGCGATTCTCCCGGAATCAGGCATCCAAGTTTAACCCAACGGTCTTCAAGCCCGCGGTGTGCTGCTTTAGATAGAGGCGCAGAACCCATATAAATTGTACGCGCCACACGGCGGCAAGCTGCGAACTTACCAAGGTTTGGCAATTCGCCATCCAGTCGTAGCGGAAGTGAGTTCGGCCCATCCACGTCTTTTTCTATAACCGGCACCCAGTTATCCGACAGGTATCGCGTAAGCTCGAATTGCACCCGTGTATCATCAATTGAAATATTTGCCGGAAGAATCAAAGGATTTTTGTCACCTTTTTCCCATAGGCTGTGTATTACAGCAGCCATAAGCCGCAATACACCACGAGTACGCTGGAATTTCACCAGTGTTGACCAGTCTGTATAGAGCCTGTCAAATATCTCAGGATGAATCGGATACGCTGCCTTGATACGTTTCTCGTAGTCTGCATCGTGGCATTCGGGTGGAAATTCTGCCCGTTGGGATCGGTAAAAATCAGCAAAAGCTCGTGCCACCAGATCACGATCCTTAAATCTTGCCGGATCAGTCATCGGCTCGAACAACCGCCTGCGAACGATCTCAAATCCTTCATCAGCACTGGCCGGCCGCCATGATGATTCCACACGTCCCACCACATTTCTGAGGCGATCAAGGGCTTCACGACCGCGAGCCCCGCCCACTTCAACATCATCTGCCTGTGCATGGGGCGATCCTGAGCTATCTGAAGCCGGAAGGCTGATCACAATTAAACAGTTATTGGCAATTTTTGCAGATTCTGTCAGTAATTGGGCAAAAGTAAACTGAGTCTCGAATCCACCTGCCGGAAGATCGCTCTGATCGTGAAGCTGCCTTGCATAGGCCACCCATTCATCGATAAGGATAAGACATGGGCCGTATTCAACAAGCAATTCACGCAGCACATCACCAGGACTGGTTGCTTTCTCATCATCAGCCTGAATACGTTTAAACGCCTTTTTCCCGCCAAGCTGCCATGCCAGTTCTCCCCAGAGTGTGCGCACTACTGTGCCATCCGGCTTCGTAACAGGATTACCGGGCGAAATTTTATTGCCCACCAGTACTATACGTTTTGCGGCTGAAAGCTTCGATGCTCCGGCTTCTTTCATGACCATATCGATGCCTGCAAGCTCTGTGGGTGAAATGCCTGAAAATAAATGATAAAGCGCCAGCATGGAGTGTGTTTTGCCACCACCGAAATTAGTCTGAAGCTGGATAACAGGATCACCGCCATTTCCGGCAAGACGACGAACTGCTCCCACCAGCATCCCTTTAAGACTGTCGGTAAGATAAGTGCGACGGAAAAACTCAACCGGGTCCCGGTATTCATCAGTTCCCTCACCCAGGTGCACTTGCCACAGATCGGCTGCAAATTCGGCTTGCTGATACCGGCCGCTGGCAACATCCTTATGCGGTGTTACAACCTCACGCCATGGTTTTAAGTTCCCTGTGGCCTGGCTTTCGATAGCTGTCCCCGCGCTTTTCCTTTTTTCATGACGCATTTGTTCATCAAATATAAGACGCCGCAGTTCCATTTTCATCTTGCCGATTTCATCGGCCTGGGGTGCGGAAACCGCAGAAAGAAGTCTCATAATGGAATCCAGCGCCCGATCCGCGTCGTCGCTTGAAAATGATTCCTGGTGCGCCCAACGGTTACGATGATCCCTTATTTCACTGACCAGGCTGCGTTCAGCAGGCCCAAGGACATTGCGAAAAACACTGTTCCAGGCATCCCACATAAGTTTGAGCAAAGCCGCTACATCCCACTCGGCAATGGGTTTATCGGCAAGCATTCTGTCTCCGCCCATAAATTTGCTCAGATAGTCTTTTTCCGGGTAGGCATTGTTCATTTCACGCTCAACAAATGGGCTGAGCCCGGTTTTGAGCAAATCCAGAGCCTTTCCGACGCGTTCATGGTTTGTCATAGCCATGGGTTATTCCTCATTTTCTTCAAACATTGTTGCTTGTTTGGGACGCAGACTTTTAACTTCCTGTGCAAGTCGCGTGATTTCCGGCCAGCTCTGAACCAAAGCATTGTAAGAAAGCGCTTCGGCTGCGCGCTTTTTGCGCTCACAAATTGTATAAAGCCGATAGCATAGTTCGCGGGCTGTTTCTGCCTTACTGCCGAGTTTTTGAACCAAAGCAGCAGCAACACTTTCACCACCCGATTCAAGAGAGCGGATCAGGTGATGAACCGTCTCCCATGCTGTCAGGCGCTTATCTTTCTCCGGGTCCCAGTCAACAGGCAATTCATCAGGCCGAATCAGCCTTACCTTTCCACCTTTGGAAACCAGAATGCCGGCATCCACCATGCCGGAAACGCTGGTGTTCTTGGCCTTGGAAAGAGTCTCGGCCACTCCAAATTCTCCCTCGGCAAATCCCGATTGCTCGAACCATGCCAACGCCCAGCGGCTGTCTGCGTCAAAGTCGCCTTCCTGCTCGGCCAGAGCATCGTCGAGGGTCTGGTTTATCAGGGCCAGTGCTTCGCGCACTGTCATAGGATTGCCGGAAGCGTCCAGAACTTTTGCATAGCGGGTAAAAACTGCCATGCCTGGCCCGATGGCTGCCTGGGCCAAATCCACCGGTGCTATGTTGCCGCGCTGGAGGTGGACGAGTGCATCAGGTAGCTCCATCTTGAGAGCAGTGATGAAATCCCGACGTGTGGTGATGAGCGCATCCTTTGAACGTTGACGGCAGACAAGGACGATGCTGCTGGCAAGGGCGCTGACATCAGCTTTGAGTTTATTAGCAGATTCCGTTTTTACCGGCCAAGTGCCAGTGATAGCGAATTCTGCTCGAATAACTGCATCAAGGAAGGTCTCCCAGCCTGTACTTGTGGTGCCTGCTTCACTTTTACTCTCCTTCTGCTTGAAAGCGTAATAGATAGTAACTGGAAATGCCGGGTGCACTTGTTCGGATAGGCGGTGCATCGCCTGTGTCATTCCTTCAAGAAAGAACGCCTCTGCCTTGTCTTTGCTGCCGTGACGGTATGACGTGGCCACTAACTCCTCAGCCTTAGGCACAGCGAGCGTTGCGAAAAGATCAGGAAAGACGGGTTTAAGAGAATGACGTAGCCAGACGTAGAAGAAGTCCGACAGATCGGCATAGCCGATATTGTCGTAATAAGGCGGGTCAGTAGCAACCACTTTCCCTGAAGACTCTATTTGAATTGTCGCGTCACACTGAAATGCCTTGCCAGTAGCGTATCCCAAACTCAAGGAAGCGATGCCCTTGACTTGTCTTTCCAAGAGATTCCAAAAACTACCAGTTGACGTTGACAAAACATTACACTCTGCGAAATCCCAGATCATTGGAATTGCTTGACGAGAGAAGGTTACAATCATCTGCTGATTGATATTGTTCCATCCGCAGATCGTACTGGATTGATTAGTCTGCTGATCCACTAAGAATCCCAGATATACCACCACTGCATCCGAGTAAGCTGTGGCACCAATGCCTCCGGCAGCAAGGGGCTTGTCGTCATCAGACAGACTCATAGCTATAGCATCGGCTTTTACTTTTTCTCGCGCTTCCTGCACCAAGTCAGAGAAAGTCGTAAGCGCCACGAGCTGTCTGGGAGTGAAAAGGTCACCCCAACATTGCAGCCCGTAAGGCACACAGGTTCCGCCGGTTAAACGAGCTGGCACATCTCCTTCGGGCTTCCACATAGGCAACGCTTGGCGCGCGATCGCTTCCATCTCTGGAGATGGCTCCAGGTAAACACGGCCCCGGTCTCCCTCTGCAACAATAGCCATCATACGCGCGCCCATACGTCCGGCCTTACCCTCGGACTTGATGTAATCACCCGAAATCGGTGCACCGGACATCAGGCACAAAAAGTTAGCTCGCACCAGCTTGGTGCCTCTCTTCGCTGCCTCAGCATCTTTTGGCTTTCCAACCTTCACCGTAAAACGATAACCACCATTCTCTATCACCGGCTCAACATAGGCTTCCTTACCCGGCTTGGTTGAGAGCATAAATGTAGAGGCAAGCGGAACGTCCACATTGGCAAAAGCAGGGTTCGGACTTTTCACCGTTCTCGCCCAAAGCCAGGCAATTACGGTAAGCTTTTTGCCCTCATAGGGTTTCAGGTCAGGCCGCTCTTTCACCATCTCCGCGGTAATTTCCACTTTTGGGTAAAGATACCCAATGCGCTTTTCAGCCTCGTCGCGCATCCATTTGCCGTAATAGCGCACATCTTCGGCCAGTCCGGCTGCGCCCTCCCATGTTTTCTTGAAAAGCCTCTTTTCTTTACTTGAGTCCGGGTTTACCGGCAGCTTGCCGGCGAACTTCGGCGGAATTTCAATCATTGCCTTATTGATAAGCACTGCTACCGGATTTAAGTCGCTGGCATAAGCTTCCAGCCCCAGACGCTGAGCTTCAAGCGGCAAAGATCCGCCTCCGGCAAAAGGATCATGAAAGGCAGGCAGTTTATGGCGATCAAAAAGCTCTTTGGCACGGGGATGGTCTGCGTTTTCCGCGCATGTATATCGCCAGCTCTGCCAGATTTCGTCTCTTGCCTGCTGCAAGACTTTTTCGTTGGTGGTGTTTTCCCACAGCACAAGGTCTTCAATGATTTTAAATAACCGCTGCCGCTCCTTTTCCTGAGCTTTTTCGGTCGGGAAAAGATCGGGATGCGCCGAAGGATCATCCACCATCTGTGCAAAAATCACCGCCCGCGCCGCCGCCAGAGGCCGCCTGGCCCACCATAAATG
Source organism: Desulfobacterium sp. N47 (assembly GCF_051233685.1). NCBI lineage: Bacteria > Pseudomonadati > Thermodesulfobacteriota > Desulfobacteria > Desulfobacterales > Desulfobacteriaceae > Desulfobacterium > Desulfobacterium sp. N47. The sequence goes on along the minus strand of NZ_JBAMMY010000248.1, from coordinate 6,818 downwards.
CAACGTACTCGGATGCCCGTGACGTATGGATTTTTCCCGTGCACTTGCCTTATTGATGGCATCCAAGGGCAGGGCGACTTCGATCAGTTTTTTCCTTCCGGACATTATTACGCCTTTGATTTTTTGCGTGGTTTTCTTGGTTTTACGGAGGATGCTGATTTCATCTTTTCTTCGTACAATGCAACAAAATTAAAAGGGTACAAGTTTAGAGGCGGCATGCCGGCACGTCGCGTAAGATCGGCCACTGACTCCCGAACATAGGCAAAAATAATGGAAGCACAATTGATATGGGCGATACGCTCCACTTCTTCTTTTGAAGGAATCTCTTCAAAAGCAAACGAGCCTTCCCATGCAACGGAAAAACGGAATGGCTGCTTATCGGAATCGGATGAGATCGATACAACTACATTAATATCTTTTTCTGTAGCTTGCTGACAATTGATTTCGATGCTATGTGAAAGCTCGATTTCTTTGCCGTCTTCCCATTTATATTGATGGTTTATGGAAAAATGTGCCTCGGTGAGCCGGATATAGGCGATCCGGAATTTATGAGCCATAAGCAGTCTCTTCTATTTTGTAGGAAAACTTTTTTATATCTAATTTATAAGCACTTTTCTTTTTTGCATCATCCAAATAAATGATTTGAGCGAAACCTTTAACAATATCCTTGTTTTTCTTAATAACATTTATTGTTTCAGGGTATGCGTCCAGAATGCGCAATAGATTATCCATTCCTTTGCTTTGACAAATCTGGCCGGTCTCATAACGCGTTACACTTTTCCGGCCACCTCCAATGATACCAGCAAATTCTTCCTGTGTAAGATCCAGTTTCAAACGAATCTTTTTAATTTGTTGGCCGGTTAAAAGGCCATCGACTTGCCGTTGAAAATCTTTTAATTTTTTGCCCGACTCTTTCAGGGATTTATTGTCAACGATTGACTCTCCGCATTCTTTACATTCATAGGTAACGTAATCGGGAATAGTTGTTGATTCGCCCTTATATTCAAATGTCTCCGTCCCGGTTCTCTTTTTAAGCGCATCAGCGCCGCAAACAGGACAATTAATCGGTTTCATACTATTTCATCACTCCCCTCGTCTCTTTTCATCTGGATCAGGACGGCTCTAGTTTTATCCGGGGATAACTGCAACTTATATAAAGATCGTTATCTTCGTCATCCTGATACCGGTAAACGTCCTGCCAGATTTTGTGATTTACATGTGTTGTCATGGATTTATAAAAGTGTTCCGAACAAAGACGGTTAATGACCGCAATGATGCCTTCTTCATCCATGTAACCCATAGTTACAGCCCCTTTTCGGGCCGCTGCTGTTATAAACCTCGTTTCCACAGAACAAAAAAGTTCTTTAAATTTATTCAGATCATAGTGGGGTTTTCGTTTTTCCATTCAACACTCGATAAGTATCATTATGATACAATATGTATCTTTGTCAATTTTTTTATGAAAAAAGTTTTCCATTTAAGATGGAATCTTTGCATTCGATATCAGTTCCGTAAAACTATAATTAACGCTTGTTACGCCAAAATCCGGCTCGCGCTTAAAAGGCTGGCGTACATAGTGTATCTGGTGGGAGCCACTATCTAAAAATTCCACGATTGCCAGAATGAAATCGTCGGGTTTGTTTAGCGAATAGAGAATTTCATTTCGGGTTACCGTAATTGTAGCTGCACCGGTTATACGTCCCTTCACCTCTATAAAACGTAGTTTGCCGGTGCCTGTAACCCGACTCTCGATATCATATCCAAGTTTCTCGAATTCACGGTCAATCGGTTCATATCCGAGGTTTCGTTCGATATCCATTATAATGGCTCTTGCTCTCGCAGCACTGGCTTGAGTATCAGCAGTTTGTACCGGCAACACAGTTTTCTTTCCCGTCATTTCTGCAATCATTCCTATGGGAACTACCAGAACACCGCCAAGCACTACAGGCGGCAAAGGCGATATCCGGCCTTCAAGTTTCAATTCTTCAAGCCTTTTTTGTAATCGTCCCTGCAAGATATCGGCACGCTTTCGGGCTTCACCCGAGTTCAAACGGGCATTTGAGTTGCCGGCCTGCTCCTGAAGCTTTAGTTGCTCGGCACGATGGTCCCAGTAGGTTATTTCTTTTGTGAGCCGTTCCTTAACAGCCGCTTCAGTCTTTGCTATAAGTGTGAGTTTGTTTGCCTTCACTTCTGCCAGGTGCTCCGGCACTATATGAGCTACCGCATGGCCTTGCGCCTTTTTTTCCAGATCTCGGGTGATCCAGACGCACTCGGTACGTGCTAATATTTCATCCACAGACGGTTCAGATTCTTCCAACGGTCTGTAATCTAAATAAGGCGCATAATGAACATGCCGGACAGAGCCATCTGCATCTATCTCGGCATATAGCATTCGCTTGGAAATGATACGTCGCTCACCATGCCGGGTGACTCCGGCATCCTGAATCGCATGCTCAATATAAAACAGCACCCGCGGCTGTTTGCTTGTTGTATCCCTCTCATCCACCAACACGGCGCCCCTTTTGAGCAAATCGCGGTGGCGTTCAAGAGTGAGATCAATAACCGCATCTAAAAGAGGATGACCGGGACATACAAAGGCCGCAAGCACCTGGCCTTGCGGTGCTATTAACGACTTTTCGAAAGCTATGCGTTCATAACGGGGCAGGACAGGTTCGCCGATACCTATAAACCGATCACGATTCCGGATAGAGGCCGGAACATGCTTGATTTCGTAACGACGTGGCTCACGTTGTCTGGATAATCCCCCTAATTGTCTGAATGCTTCAAGGAAAAAAGATTCTATATAATGGGGTTGCAAGCGACGAGCCTCTGCACGCTCCATATCTTCACGAACCCGTTGAACAAGGCTTGCATCCATTGCATCATGTGCGAGGGCGTGCTCATCAAGCAGGTCCTGAAGCATTTCGCGGTCGAGTGCGAAATCCATAACTTTTGAAAGACGGGCACGTACCTCTGGTTGATCACCGTATCGAATCGCTTCAATAAGAAGATCACGTAATGATTTTCCTTCAAACTGAAGCTTCCCAAGCACGTCAAACACCTGGCCACCGAGGGACTGACGGGCTTGTTCCAGTTTATCCAATAATCTACGATACACATCGCCTTCCCGGGTTTCTTCAGCCACCAGATTCCACAGATGGCACACCTCAGTCTGACCTATACGGTGGATTCGACCGAAACGTTGTTCAATTCGATTGGGGTTCCACGGGAGGTCATAGTTGACCATAAGGTGAGCGCGCTGAAGGTTGATACCTTCCCCTGCGGCATCGGTTGCAAGCAGTACTTTTACTTCCGGATCGTGCCTGAATGCTTCCTGGGCTTTCATTCGATCTTCGCGTCCCATTCCGCCGTGAATAATGACAACGGCTTCTTTACGACCGAGCAGAGTGGTGATGCGTGTTTCAAGATAACTCAGAGTATCCCGATGTTCGGTAAAAATAACAAGCTTCTGGTGTTGGGATGGAGTGGGTTTCGGTATCCTGACTTTACCGTATGGCATAGTCGGATCGGCCACACGGTTTGCTATTACTGCAGTGGTGAATATCTCACTCAACAGGTTTGCCAGCTCGCACCATTTCGTATCCTCACCACTTCTTCTGATCTGGTGCGCAAGCAGTTCTAATTTTTTCAGGGTTTCGATCTCAGCCTTTAATTCGGAAATTGTGCGTGCTGCTGTGGCCTGATCAAGGACTTCCTCCTCTTTTGCCTCGACCTCACTGTCCGGTGCGTCTTCAAGATCCTCGATATCCTCGGCATCAAGCATACCTGGGATAATGTCTGTTATTATCGGGGATGTATCAGCGCCCCGTTGAAGTAATTCCAATTCACGAAGCCGGCTTTCCAGTCGTTCACGACGTCGTCTGAGAGACTGACAAATTGCCTCTGGTGAGGATGCCAGTCGTCTTTGCAAAATAGTGAGTGCGAAACCGACGTTTCCAGCGCGCTTTTCATTTTCGAGCGCCTCAGCACGATTGAACTCTTCCCGAACATAATCTGTTACATCCTTGTAAAGCCTGGCTTCAATTTCCGATAGTTTGTATGGAACGGTATAAGCGATACGTTCAGGAAAAAGCGGCGTGCCATCGAATTTTAGCAGGCTTTCCTTAACCATCCGGCGCATCAAATCCGATACATCAGTCACATGAACCCCGTCACGGAATCTACCCTCGAAACGATCGCCGTCAAGCAACGCCATAAAAAGTTGAAAATCCGCTTCTTTCCCATTGTGTGGTGTTGCTGTCATTAAAAGAAAATGCCGTGTTAGAGTCGAAAGTAACTGGCCGAGTCTGTACCGTTTGGTATATTTAGTTTCATTCCCAAAGACCGTAGCAGACATTTTGTGAGCTTCGTCGCATACTACAAGATCCCATCGGCAATCCGGCGCCTGTAGCTTTTGCTGTACGTCCTCATTACGTGACAGTTTATCAAGGCGTGCAATAACAAGGTTTGTCTCAAGAAACCAGTTTCCGGTGCGCGCTGCTTCAAGCTTGTCATTAGTGAGTATCTCAAAGGGCAGATGGAACCGCCTGTAAAGTTCATCCTGCCATTGTTCGGCAAGACTGCCGGGGCAGACAATAAGGCAGCGATGCAAATCACCTCTAACAATCAATTCTTTAATAAGTAAACCGGCCATAATGGTTTTTCCGGCTCCCGGATCATCGGCGAGCAAATAACGAAGCGGCTGCCGTGGCAACATAGACTTATAAACCGCAGTAATCTGGTGCGGCAATGGATCAACGAGGGAGGTATGGACAGCGAGTAGCGGATCAAACAGGTGCGCAAGCCGTATGCGATGGGCTTCAAATACCAGACGTAGCATTGCGCCATCGCCGTCGAAACTCCATGGACGGCCAATTTCCACAATTTCAAGACGTGATTCGTCATCACGATAGACCAGTTCATTCGCCACCTTGCCGGAAGGTGTTTTATAGGTGAGTTCAAGGGCTTCTGAACCAAACCATTGTACACTGACAACCGTGACAAGGCAGTCCGGAAGGAGACCACGTACAGCAGCATTTGGCTGAAGATCTTCGAGTCGCATCACTTAGCACCTGGTTCAGATTTTTGAGAGTTTAATTTCTTGCGATCTCTTAATAAAAAGCAACATCTTGATTTCAAAAGATATAGATAAAGCATTATCTAATCAGATGACTTAAGTAACATGAAATAAAATATTCTACAATATATTATGGATTGAAATTACACTGAAATTGATAATTTTATTTTGGTATTGAAGACATATATTGCCGATATGTGACTATAATTGAGATATTTCTTAGAGATCACAACCTCCTATAAACCTGTGATAAGAAGAATATATCTTGGAGGTCCTTTCTTGCTTCCTGGAAGAAATAGAACGAATATTTTCATGAAACTATTAGATTTCAAATGTAAATCATGATAAAGAAACCACTGTTATTGAGAGGAAACTGTTTAATATATTGTTAGCCGATCAAAATTAATAACAAGGACAATACTGGCGGAATCGTGTGGCGGCTCTCACCAATCCAAACTATCCGTCGTATAATGGTTGAGGAATTTATGTTCACCAAAATTAAAAAAATAGACAATTACGCTGTTTTTAATAATTTTGATTGGAACGCGACCGTCCGCGACAAGGTGGATAATATAGCTGAATTCAAGGATATTAACATAATATACGGCCGCAATTATTCCGGCAAGACCACTTTATCCCGCATGTTTCGGTCCCTTGAAAAAGGTAAGCTGAACGAAAAATACCCAAAAGCTACTTTTGAGTTCGGGCACACCGGAACTGATCGAATGTGTCACTTGGATGTCGCGAATTGTTCATATGACATTCGAGTTTATAACAGGGATTACATCAGCGAGAATTTAAAATTACTGATAGATGAAGACGGGACAATACAGCCTTTCGCGATACTTGGTGAATCCAACGTTGAGATTGAAAAAGAAATTGCTGAAAAAGAAAAAAAATTAGGAAGCGAAACCGACAAAACCGGCCTAAAATTCGAGCTGAAAAACAAAGCAGATGATTATGTGAAAAAAAAGTCTGAAAAGGAATCTGCCGAATCGGCTCATGATGGCAAGCTCAGGACCAAAGCCAACCAAAGCATAAAGACGAACCCGATATACAATGACGTCAATTACACCATAAACAAGATCAAGGCAGACATTGAAAAGATAGTCAAAAGTAAAATTGAATTGTTAAATGAGGAGGATGTTGAATCTAAAAAAAAGCTCTTAAAAGAGGAAAGTAAAGATAATGTTTTACCAATCCCCAAATATAACGCCTCCTTCAGCTCATTATATCAAAAAGCCGAGCAGCTCCTTTCCGATGAAATCAAGCCGACCAAATCAATCCAAGAGCTTTTAAATGACCATTTATTACAGGAGTGGGTCCGGGATGGTATTGAGCACCACAAAAACAAAAAAACCAGATGTGCGTTTTGCGGGGCGGCTCTTTCGGAAGACCTATGGGACAAACTAGACGCCCACTTCAGTAAGGAATCGGAAATCCTTCGTGAAGATCTCATATCCATGGTCGCTGCTATAAATACAGAAAAAGAATCAGCCAAAAAAATCACTTCTATCAGTGAGGAGCAGCTCTATTCCAGCTATCAAGCAAAGTTAAATTCTCAAAACAAAACCCTCCGAAAAGAAATAAAAAAATATTGGTAACTGGTACCTTTCCAAATTATAGATGTTGGGGAGGTGAGCGAGCCCTTTAGGGTGAGCTCGCGGAGCCTCCCCAACTCTATAATTTGGGACATCATGAGATATTTTGGTTGTAGCTGCGCATATTTGATTGGTTTTTT
>NZ_JBAMMY010000240.1:0-25386 GCF_051233685.1 Desulfobacterium sp. N47 | reverse complement strand
CCATGCCGTTTATCCGGGAATTCAGGAAGGTTTTGTTATTCAAAAAACCAACTTGAGGTCATTGGAAGAAGACCTGCAATATTTTATCACAAATCGACCGCCAAAAGTCCGGGATGCACAAAGCGTTCTTGATAGAATTCTTCTTCACCGGGATACCGAGACGGGAGTTTTTGGTATCAAAGACAATACATTCCATGAGGACAAAGTTCGCTACAAATCCATTAGCGGGGCAATGTCTCATGTGTCATTGCTCAATATTGCCTGGGATTGCCTATCCTCTCCCGTTTTTGAACAATACTGGAGAGGCGAACCTATGAACTATAGGATGCAATTCTGGAAAGACCACCCGGAATTTAATCCGTTGAAAACCATAAAATAGCAATGGTCTTTTCGGGTAGCTGATTGCCGGACTTGAGAAGCTTGGTATTCAAACAGGTTTTGTTAAAGTGTACAGACTGGAATATACCTCGCGCAATGAGATTACAGGAAAAAAAGAAGGTGAAGATATTGATGCCGGCCATGCCTACATCGTCTAGACCATTTGGAATCCATGAAGATTTTCTGTGGTCAGAAAGAAAAAACAAGGAGGTTCCAAATTTTTCTGGAAATTGTTCTTTGAAAACTGTATATTGCAAGGCAAGACTCGAAAGAGATATCCGTGGATCTGCGGTCTGAAACATCTTCATCAAACCATGCTCTCCAGCCAGCCTCGAAAAAGACATCCGCGGTAATTCTGAATTAAATTTTCCATGCTATTACAGGCATATATGGCCATGTATATCCGTATATCAGGTCATCATAAAGATATGATAATTTTTTCATGAAACTATTAGATACATGACAAATAATGTGCTATTGTACAAAAATTTAACAATTCATATTACATTGGCTGATTGCCTAACCATCTTGTTTTTTTGAAGGAAATAAAGGATATCTAATATGCGGATGCCCAGATATATATGCCCTGCATGGTATTATTCGATTATCTCATTTTTAATGGTGTTTCTGATTTTATCTGTTGCTTCTGCTGAGGATACAGCCTCTCTGAATGCTGAGTCTTCTGAAAAAATACATATAACCGCAGACAGCCTGATTTCTGACAGCAATGCGAAATTTGCAGAATTCATTGGAAATGTTGAGGCAATTCAGGGTGAATTTGTTATAAATTCAGATAAGTTGAAAATATTTTACAAAGGCGATGCAAAAGATAAAGCAGCATCCGGAACAAGCGATTCAATTGAAAAAATTATTGCTACCGGGAATGTATTTATAAAATCAAAAGACATGTCTGCCGTTACACAACAGGCCCAATACAATACAGACACTATGATAATTACATTAACCGGCGAAGGCTCAAAGGTGTTTGATCAGAAAAATTTTGTAACAGGGTCTAAAATAATCCTTTACCGTAAGGAAGGTGTGACGAAGGTAGAAGGAGATAAAAGCAAAAGAGTAACTGCTGTTTTTTATCCGAAAGAAAAAACTCCGGCAGCTGAAAAAGAGGGGAAAGAAAAGCAACTAATATCTGCAATACCCGAAAATGTTTCAGAAAAATCAAAAGATATTAGCCCTGAAAAACAGGTGCTGCCCATGGAGAAAACAGGCAGCATGGAAAAAGAAAAACCGGTTTTAAGTGAAGCTGCCATTAAGCCAACGGTTCAGCAGGAATCAGTACCGCTTATACCTGTTCCTCCTGCTCCTCCTGTTGCACCTGTTGCTCCTCATATTTCATATGAAAAAGACAAAGCAAAATCTGAGTCAGCCTCTGAGAAAGTTGTGCCCGGAACCCTTAAAAAAAGTATGGGCATAACAGTTTTTAAGGGTGAAACTGTTAATGGTGCAACAGATTTTCAGGAAAATCTTTCCGCAACTCTTACGGATAACATTAAAAAGAATTGTCCGGGTATACTTTTCCTGAAAGCCGGCAGCAATAATTACCCATCGGATTTTAAAGATTTTCCAAAACTTGCATCAGGAGACATTGATACATTCAAACTCTGTGAGTCAGGCAGGCAACTGGGACTTACTACAATCCTGGCAGGATCAGTAACAAATATAAAATCAGATACCGAATCTAAAGGCGTTTTATTCTGGAAAAAAACCGTATATGAAATAAGCATGAGTGTTCGAATTGAGCTTTTTGATACCGAAACGGCAACAAAACTTTTCGATGAAAGCTATACTTATAAACAAGGTTCTGACAAAGCCGGGCTTGAGCTTGCAAAATCAGGTAAGATTGAACCTGCTTTTTTGAAAGAAGCTTTAAATTATTATATATCTTCAGCCGGAAAAACAATTTACGACATCATCAAAGGGCAAAAATGGAAAGGATTTATTTCCTCGGTTTCGGAAGACAAAGTTACCGTATCTTCAGGAAGAAATTTAGGGCTTAGTTCCGGCAAAGTATTTGCGGTTTACTCAAGCAGTGTGATCAGCGGATTGGGAAACCAGAAGTTTCTTATACCGGGGCTGAAAACCGGAGAGATCAGAATAACAAATGTTTCGGATAACAGCTCCGAAGCTGTCAGAATATCGGGAAACGATTTCAAAGAGGGCTATGTTGTAATGCCTAACCCGGCCAAGCCGTAACCGGAAAGATTATTTAACCCACCATTAAGACCGGGGTCATATCCCATCCCGGTCTTACCGCTATCATATCGGCTTGCATGCCCTGCCGTGCAAAACTTTGGCCGAAAAACACATAAAACCTTTCCCAAACCGTCATGCCGGACTTGATCCGGTATCCTGAAACAAGCGAAATCCTGGGTTCCGGCCTTCGCTGGAATGACAAAAGTGGAGTTTTCCAGCTTTTTACATGTCCATTAAATCTAAATGCGGTTACCCTGCAAAGAATTCGAAAATGACTTTACATAATGGCCATATATTTGTATATATAGCCGATTCAGGAATATTAAACTTTTTTTAAGGCTACTCTATGATAATATACGATTTACAATGTGAAGAAGGTCATATTTTTGAAGGTTGGTTTGAGGACAGCCGGACATTTGAAAACCAGAAAAAAAAGAAGCTGATATCATGTCCGCTATGTAATAATACTTCCGTTGTTAAAATCCCTTCCACATTTGGCATAAAATCATCGGGAAATGGGCAAAGTGTGCCCGAGAAACAGGCTGCGCTTGAAAAAATGGCTAATAACTTATCAGAATTTATAGAAAATAATTTTGATAACGTCGGAACAGATTTTGCCACGGAAGCTTTAAAAATTCATTACGGTATTTCAGAACCAAGAAACATAAGAGGCGTCAGCAGCAGCCAGGAAGAAAAAACCCTGAAAGAAGAAGGCATTCAGTTTTTCAAAGTTCCCGTCCCCATTCCACCGGAAACAGATTCATAAAGAACTAAAGCATGACTATTTTGTATGAGACAATAAACCGGATAGCAAACAGCAGCAGCACACTATCCAATTAATTTTTTCAACCAACTGATTTAAATGCATATTTCATTCTTTTATACTGCTGATAATTTTCCCTTTGGTGCTTATCACAATTTTGTTCATTGGGGCTTTAACTTCTGATTGCTCCATTCCTTTTTTTACTATCATTGGAAGACCGGAGCAGCAGGGAACTTCCATAATAACCGTTGTTATGCTTTTTATGCCGGCTTCTTTAAAAACCTGAGCGAATTTGTTTATATATTCCTCAACATCATCAAACTTGGGACATCCCATCATTACAGCTTTACCTTTAAGAAAATCCCTGTGAAGAGTGGGAAAAGAGACAGGCACGCAATCTGCCAGAACAAGTAAATCCGCTCCTTTCAAAAAAGGCGCTTTAGCCGGAACCAGTTTTATTTGTACAGGCCAGTGACCAAGAGTTGATTCCTCATTTTGTGCCTGAGAAGAAGAAACGGCGTTATCGGGGGCAGACAGTATCTGAACTGTGGAAGAAGGGCATCCGCATGATAATGCCGGTTCTGTTGCTATCCCGACCTTTTTTTCATGAAGCTGTTTTTCAACAGCTTCTTCATCAAAATCTTCCGCTTCGCGTTCTATAACCCTTAAAGCGCCGGTTGGGCATTCTCCAAGACAGGCTCCAAGCCCGTCACATAAGTTATCTGAAATCACTTTTGCTTTTCCGTCAATTATCTGAAGCGCCCCTTCGGCACAGGATGGAACACACTGGCCGCAACCATCGCAAAGTTCTTCATCGATTTCTATTATTTTACGGATAACTTTCATACTGATCCTCATTTATTCTTATTTTATTAAGGCCTCATGTGCTATATTTTTGCCGTTTTCAGTTAAAAAAGATTTATCGATTATTTTGGTTATATAATCTTTATCAACCGGTTTATCCTTATGATTTTCTTCGATATTGACAATCATATCCGCATCGTAAACCGCCTTGTAATTAATATTATCATCAGGCCGGGGGTGATGATGATGGCCTACTATATCGCATACTTCATCAACCAGTTTCTCGTTTGCGCCAAGTTTTATCAGGATTTCTTTTGCAATCGGGGGTCCAAGTTCTTCCTGATATTTAGGCGCAGTACTGTTGTATCTGCGTTCAGCCTCGGTTATCCCTATATCGTGGAGATAAGCGGCTGACAGTATCACTGCAAGATTGCCTTTTTCAAGCTTGCCTATTCTTTCGGCATATCGGGCAACTTTTGAAGCATGGCCGATTCTTTTAAAATCAGTTTTGAAATAGCGCTTCATTTCTATAGCTACCCTGTCTTTTAATAAATCTTCTTTTTGGGCGAGAAGACCCTCGGGTAGTGTTCCAAGACATTGCTCTGCATATTCACAGTAGGACGCACACCCGAAATCCATCTTAGGGTTAATAAATCTGTGTCCGCAGTTGCCACACTTTCTTGCTGTGTCATCCTTGAAAAATTCAACTTTACTACCACATTTAGGACAGGTTTCATCAAATATGGCTTCCTGTTTCCAATAACGGCTGTCCTGCCCCGGACACTTCATAATTATTCCTCCATAAAAAATTAAATCCCGAATTTGAGCATAAGTGGCGGCATGTAAAATGCCGCCTCTACAAGATGATAGTAGGGCGGGGTTTTACACCCCGCCGCAATTCTGTCCTGAATAAAGCGGATTTGCATCCGGCTTATCCCAGGATTGCCTTTAAATCCTCATCAGGAGTTTTTATCGGCATGATATTAAATTTTTCCACAAGCACATTTAAAATATTAGGCGTTATAAAAGCCGGAAGACTTGGTCCAAGCCTGATATCTTTTATTCCAAGATAAAGCAGGGTCAGAAGAATCGCAACTGCTTTCTGCTCATACCATGACAGTATCATCGAAAGCGGAAGATCATTTACACCGCATTCAAAAGCTTTTGATAAAGCAACAGCAATCTGAACGGCTGAATATGCGTCATTGCACTGCCCCACATCAAGAAGCCTTGGTATTCCTCCGATATCTCCAAGATCTTTGTCGAAAAAGCGGAATTTGCCGCAGGCAAGAGTTAACACAACACAATCCCTGGGAACTTTTTCTACAAATTCGGTGTAGTAATTACGTCCGGGTTTTGCTCCGTCGCATCCTGCAACAAGAAAGAAATGTTTTATCGCCTTGGCCTTAACAGCTTCGATAACCTGTCCTGCAACTCCCATAACTGCATTGCGGGCAAATCCAACCATAACGCTTTTGCCGTTGGTATCGTTTTCAAAACCTTTCATGCTAAGAGCTTTGTTTATCACGGGAGTAAAGTTTTTATCGGCCATATGAGTTACACCGGGCCATCCGACAAGACCGGTAGTAAAAATATTATCTTTGTAAGAATCTTTCGGTCTCTGAATGCAGTTTGTCGTCATGAGTATTGCACCGGGAAACTCGGCGAATTCTTTTGCCTGATTTTGCCATGCCGTTCCGTAATGTCCGTAGAAATGGGAATATTTTTTCAGCCCCGGATAGGCATGTGTGGGAAGCATTTCTCCATGAGTATATACATATATTCCTTTTCCTTCGGTTTGCTTCAGTATTTCTTCCATGTCTTTTAAATCATGGCCTGAAACAAGAATGGCTTTTCCTTTTTTTGCTCCCAAAGGAACTTTTGTCGGCACAGGATGACCGTAGGTTTCGGTATTTGCGTTATCCAGAAGCTCCATTGCAAGAAGATTTATTTCACCGCATTTTAAAACAAGGCCTACAAGTTCATCTGCTGTCAAATTTTTATTTAAGCCCGCAGCAAGAGCTTCATAAATAAACTGGTATACTTTGTCATCACTCTTTCCCAAAATCATTGCATGATCCGCATAAGCGGCAACACCTTTTATACTGAATGTCAATATATGCTGCAGAGATAAAATGTCAGGATTAAGATCCGGCTCACTTTTTAATCCTACTTTTTCTCCTTGTTTTATAAGCCCTTCAATGGTTGTTTCGGGAGTAAATGTGGCCGGGCCTTCCGTATGGGCAATAGTGATCCCTTTTTTTGAAAGCTTTTCCTTAAGAGAATCGCGAACAGCAACACACTGATTAATAAGTTTCTGAAACCTCGGCGGGTCAAAATCCACATTTGTCAAAGTTGAAAAGACTGCTTCACAGGTAAATTTATTTATTTCTTTATCTATAATTCCTGCTTTATAACCTTTAAGAGCATATAAAGATAATCCTCTCAGAGCATAAACCAGAAGATCCTGTAAGGCTGCAACATCGGAACTTTTACCGCATACACCCGCTATAGTACATCCTTCCCCTTTTGCAGTTTGTTCACACTGATAACAAAACATGATTGATTCCTCCTTATTTTATTGTTTAATTACTGTTGTAAATTTTATTTATCTTTTTGATTTGTAAAATATACTAATAAAAACAGCTTTGCCTTGACTTAAGTCAAGAAAAAGACAATATTTTTAAAAAAGGAGAAAAAATGAAAAATATCATTAAAATATTAAACAATGTTCCTCTTTTTGGTGGTTTATCTAATGGCCAGATTAATGATATAAAAAATATTGTTGTAAGTAAATATTTCGATAAGGGTGAAACCGTTTTTTTGGAAGGTGATCCCGGAAATGGTTTCTATGTTGTTGCAGAAGGGCTTGTTAAAATCTATAAAGTATCTGCCGAAGGAAAGGAGCAAATTCTTCATATATTGGGACCGGGAGAACCTTTTGCCGAAGTTCCGGTATTTACAGGTCAACCATTTCCTGCCAATGCTCAGGCAATTGCCAAAAGTCATTTCCTGTTTTTTCCGAGAAATACTTTTGTGGGTCTTATTACAAAGAATCCTTCTCTTTCTTTAAGCATGCTCGCTGTTCTTTCCATGAGGCTAAGACAATTTACAGTCCAGATTGAAAGCCTTTCTCTTAAAGAGGTACCGGGAAGGCTTGCGTCATATTTATTGCTGCTTTCCGAAGAACAGGGGAAAAAAGACTCTGTCAGATTAAATATTTCGAAAAATCAACTTGCCAGTCTTCTTGGAACAATTCCTGAAACATTGTCACGAATATTTGCAAAGATAGCAGATATGAAATTAATTAAAGTTGATGGCCGGAACATAAAGATTCTTGATCGTTCCGGCCTTACAAATCTTGGAGAATATAGCAAATAAATTGTTATTTCAGGCCTGTCAGCTCAGAACTTAACATCCTGATATGCTGCATTTCTTCTTTAATTATAGCCTCAATTTTATCTTTGCCGAATTTAGCAGGAACGGCATCTTTCATTCCCAGATAAAAAACAATAGAGTCTTTTTCAGCTTCTATGGCAGCTTTATAAATTTCTTTCAAAGAAGTATTATCAATCTTTTTTTCAAAAAATACCCGTGTGTCGGCAAGCGCATGAAGATAAAGAACAGCTTCATCATCAGGATCAAATATTAAAGAAGCTTTTTCTTTTTCCGAAAGGCCGGCTCTTAATGCCTTGAAAGTCTTTTCGTGCTCATATTCCATGTCGGCAAGTTTAACTAAAAGTGCTTTGGCCGTAGAATCCGAGGCGCCCTCTGCTGCTTTTCTGTAGAAATTTACACCGTTTCTTTCGAGCTGCTCAGCTATTTCGAATACATCATCCGCATTAAAATCATAACTCATTGTTAATATATTCCTTTCTATGATTCTTTTTTTACAATATTTAAAAAATACAGTTTAGCATTTATATCACGCCATATACGAGGCATGCATGATTATGAAAGAATATCTCTCTGTTTCTGCATGATAATTAACCGTAAGTCCAATTACACAGGCACACAAATTTTGGAACAAAATACAGAGACTGACTTTACCGAACCCATTTTAATAATATGAAAATATTCTACTATTGTACCGGTATTGTCAATAATTAATTAACAAGTGTAATTGCAAAATGTGTTGTTATGCCCGCATGTTCTTGTCGGGCACTCATGATTTCAGACAGTTGTAAACCGGATTCCCGTTTTGAAACTTAGTGGGAAAACAGGCTCGCAAGTTTTGCAATTGGCTCATCATAATAAATAGCAAGGTGAGTTCGGAACGCCCCTTTAAACCGAATGTATATAAAAGAATACCCATGCTGACTAATATAATAACAAATATGTAATTATAAAAAGTTTATATTACATATTTGTTTCATTGATGATATCATCACAACAGTGCCTGAACGATATATAGCACATAATATCTGTATGTTATATATATTATTTTTCATATGGCACAGAGCTTGCTCAAAACGTAAGATAATTGGTACTTTTAAATATATTCGACAGAATAGGGGGAGGAGCATAAATGAAAAAAATCGAGGTAATAATTAAGCCGTTCAAACTGGATGATGTTAAAGATACTATTAATGAATTGGGAGTAAAAGGCATGACAGTCACCGAGGTCAAAGGTTATGGTCGCCAGCGAGGCCACAAAGAATTATATCGTGGAGTTGAATACGAGACAAATTTCATCTCCAAGATTAAAATCGAAACAGTTGTGGATGATTCCATGGTTGATGCTGTGATAGAAGGAATAAAGAAAAGTGCATATACCGGAACTGTGGGAGATGGAAAAATCTTCGTTATTCCGGTTGAATCGGCTACACGAATCAGAACCGGCGAAAGCGGCAATGACGCATTATAACTTATTAAAAATATACTTTTAACAGTTAATACATAATTATAGTTCAAAGGAGATAACTAAAATGAAGAAAATAATAATACTTCTACTAATTTTAATAGCATGCGTTTCAACGGCTATTGCCGCAGAAACGGAAGCAACAGCGATAAAGAGGCTATAGAACTGGTACGGACACATGCTAATTATATGTGGACGCTTGTTGCGGCTGCGCCGGTTGTTTTTTCCGTCTCTTTCCTTTTGTGAATGAGTTTAGTTATATAAGAAAGAAAATACAATATTTACTTCATAAGAGCCCGGCTTGAAAAATGCCGGGCTCTATGCCATTGTTTGGCATAATTACGGTAACCGGAAACTGTTTCTGTCTTAATTTATGGATTATATCTTTTTCACTATCTCTTATAATTGTATGTTATATTTTACAATATAGTTATCCACTTTCAACTTTCTTCCCGGCACCTTCCCATCTGCTCCTTATTGGCAACAGCATACATATTATAATTATGATTGATTCGATTCTGTCTTTTAAATTGACGCTAACCATGCAATATAATATTACCGGTAATACTTACTGCCGGAGATCAAATTACAAGAGCAACCACAAGTTTAGAAAAGGAGAGATAGTTGAACAGCGCTATTGAAAACAGAATTTTTCGGGTAAAAGAAATCATGTCTGATAAAAACCTTGATACACTCATGGTTCTTGTAGATGAAAACCGGAGATATTTAAGCGGATTTAAAGGTCATGACACCCAGTTTGACGAATCCGCCGGTGCTTTGTTTGTTTCCGGATCAGGCCTTATCCTTGCTACCGATTCACGTTATGATGAGCAAGCTGCAAGGGAAGCGGGGCATCTTTATGAAATCATGTGTTATAAAGAAGGACTGGCCAAACAGATCCCGTCAATCCTGGAAAAACTTTGTACGAAAAGACTTGGATTTGAGAGCGTGAGGTTATCATACCTTGATTACAAAAAAATTTCAGAGGAGATTAAATCAAGCGGCCTTGAAGTGGAACTGGTAGAAACAGAAAATATTGTTGAAACATTGCGTGTAATAAAAGATGAAGAAGAGATCGGATTAATACAAAAAGCCCTGGTAATAGCGGAAACTGCTTTTCTCCGGATACAGGATTTGATCGAACCCGGTCTTACGGAAAGAGAAGCGGCCTGGCTCATTGAAAAAGCCATGCACGAAGCCGGAGCTGAGGGTTTGTCTTTTCCGACTATTGTCGCATCAGGGCCAAACAGCGCACTTCCCCATGCAATTCCTTCAGATCGCGCATTTAAAGAAAGCGAACCTATACTTTTTGACTGGGGTGCAACATTAAACGGTTATTTTTCCGATATTTCGAGAACTATCGTTATCGGAAAACCGGATGACCAATTTATAAAAGCATATAAAACAGTACTCGATGCCCAGTTTCTGGCAGTAAATGCGATAGCGTCAGGTATAAATTCCAGGTCTGTGGATGAAGCCGCACGCAATCATATTGACGGCACGGAATTTAGTGGAAAATTTATCCATGGTCTTGGACATGGCACAGGCCTTTCAGTACATGAGAACCCAAGAGTAGGTCCGCTTAGAGGTACGGTTCTTGAGCCTCAAATGGTGTTTACTGTTGAACCCGGTATATATATTCCGGGCTGGGGTGGCATAAGACTTGAAAACATGGTTGTAGTAAGAGACAAAGGAGCAGAGGTCTTAAATAAGCTTGATCAAAACATTTTTTATAAATAAGGTTTATATAAATGTCTCCCATAGATTCTCTTGTTGATCAATATCTTAATTACCTTGTCGTTGAAAAAGGACTTTCAAAGAAAACTCTTGAATCTTACGGAAGCGACATCGCAACCTATATTGATTTTTTAGGTAAAAAGGGAATTAAAGATATTTCGGAGGCTGACACTCCAACAATTCTTATGCATATTATAGCGTTAAGAGAAGATGGACTGAAAGCAAGATCAAGAGCAAGGCATTTAGTTACCTTACGGGGATTTTATAAGTTTCTTGTAAGGGAAAAGCTCATAACCACTGATCCTACAAGAGTTATAGATCTTCCAAAAAGCGGTTTCTATCTTCCGAATGTATTAACACAGGATGAAGTAAAATCTCTTCTGTCTGTTCCGGATGTCAGTAAGCCTGCCGGATTAAGGGATTCAGCAATGATTGAGCTTTTGTATGCTGCCGGGCTCAGGGTTTCGGAACTTGTCGGTCTCAAGCTTTTTGATGTTAATATGGATGCATGTTTTGTAAGAGTTTTCGGTAAGGGTTCAAAAGAAAGAATAGTTCCTATCGGAACTTTTGCAAAAGAGAAAGTAAGTGAATACATTAATACTGCAAGACCCCTTATTTTGAAAAATAATATGAGCAATTTTCTGTTTGTAGGAAGAGGCGGAAAACCTCTGACCCGTCAGGGCTTCTGGAAAATTATTAAAAGATATTCAACTCTTGGGAAAATAACAAAAACAATAACGCCCCATAGTTTAAGGCATTCTTTCGCAACTCATCTGCTGGAAGGCGGAGCTGATTTAAGATCGGTTCAGTTAATGCTGGGACATGTTGATATTTCAACAACTCAGATATATACACATGTAGTACGTGATCATTTAAAGAAAATACACAGCAAATACCATCCAAGAGGGTAAGAGGTTAAAGGTTCGAGGTGCAAGGTTAAAGGTGCAAGGTTTAAGGTGCAAGGTTAAAGGTGCAAGGAAAGGTGGGTTGTGGGTTTATGTGTTGGTGAAAAATTAATTGGAAAAGGGAAATATTATGCCTTCTTTTACACATATCGATAAAAACGGGAATGTGCGCATGGTTGATGTTACCGAAAAAAAACCAACGGAAAGAAGCGCAATAGCAAGCGGTGTTGTTTGCATGAAACCGGATACTCTGAATATGATAATGAATCATAAGGTTAAAAAAGGAAATGTTCTTGAAACCGCAAGGATTGCCGGAATAATGGCTGCAAAAAAAACATCGGATCTGATACCGATGTGTCATCCTTTAAATTTAACCCATGTTGCCGTGGATTTTTATCCTGATGAGACTTCAGGCACAATAAAAATCGAGTCTTCCGTAAGGATTTTCAGCCAGACAGGTGTGGAAATGGAGGCTTTGACTGCCGTTTCCATTGCAGCCCTGACCATATATGACATGTGCAAATCCTATGATAAGGAAATGACCATTTCAGAGATCTGCCTTATTGAAAAACAGGGGGGCAAAAGCGGTAAATTCACAAGAGAAAAGTCAACTTTGCCATGATTAACGCATTGAATAGAAAAATGCAAAAAAAAATAAACCTTTTATTGATTGTTTTTTGTTTACTATCTTTTTTGGTTTCGGTTTTAGCAGGATGCGCCAAAATAAAATTAAGACCGGAAGAGAAACCGACAGCGATAGTTAAGCTGTCTTCATTAAACTATCCGGATTTCACAGATGATATGAATTATGAAAATCTGGATGAAAGTATAAGACAAAGCCTGTCATACCTTTTAAAAAAGCCTGCCAATTATAAGTTTCACTTTGCCAATGATGTTTATACTGCCTCACAAATGATAGCTTCTCTGGAAAATTTTCAAAAATTTATCGCAAGCAGACCATCAGCAGATGACTTAAGAAAATATATCAATATAAATTATTATGTTTATAAATCGGCAGGAAGTAATGGGAATGGAGAAGTCCTTTTTACAGGATATTATGAGCCTGAGCTTGAAGGAAGTCTTTTACAAAGTGACATATATAAATATCCGGTTTACAGCATACCATCCGATCTTGTTTCTATAAATCTTTCATTATTTTCTCCAAAATATAAAGGAGAAAAAATAACAGGCCGATATACGGGGCAAACGGTTGTCCCTTATTATGAGCGCAAAGAAATCGAAGCAGGAGCAATTGCTGACAATAAAGTTTGTATTATTGCCTGGGTAAAAGATCCCGTAGCTCTTTTTTTCCTTCAGATCCAGGGATCAGGAAAGATTAATCTTGATAACGGAGAATCTGTAAATGTCCATTATCATGCTTCAAACGGGCGTCCATATAAAAGTATAGGAAATTTATTAATCCAAAAAAACATTATTGCGCGTTCAGAAATGTCGATGCAAAGCATCCGTGAGTATTTAAATTCCAACCCGGAAAAAATGCAGGAAATTTTAAATTATAATCCAAGCTATGTTTTTTTCAAAACTGAACAGGGCGGACCTTTTGGATGCCTTCAGGTAAAACTTACGCCGGAAAGATCCATAGCATTGGACAGAAGCATATTTCCCTTATCAGGTCTTGCCTACATTGAAACATCAAAGCCCGATGCAGATGAAAACGGAAAAATTCTTGGGTGGGCAAAATGCTGTAAATTTGTATTAGCTCAGGATACCGGAGGCGCAATCCGTGGCCCCGGCCGGGCCGATATTTTCTGGGGAAACGGTAAATATGCCGAAACAGCAGCGGGCAACATGCAACATAAGGGAACTCTCTATTTTCTTGTTTTAAAACCTGATATAAAAATAACACAAATGGCAAAATGAGCTTATAGCATTTGTTCATAAATCGGAAGTACTTTATTATACTATGCAAAAGCATAAAGGAACTGGCTTTAAGGTTGTTATTTTATAATTTTTGATTTAGAAAACAGCAATGGATGCATTTGAAGCTATAAAGATTGCCGGGCTTGTTATAGTGGCTTATATGCTTGGTTCAATTCCTTTCGGGGTTATTCTTGCAAATAAATTTTCTTCCGTGGATATCCGGACAAAAGGCAGCGGAAACATTGGGGCAACAAATGTAATGCGAGTGTCGGGAAAAAGGCTTGGCGCACTGACCCTTGCCGGGGACCTGCTGAAAGGAGCGCTCCCTGTGTATCTTGCATGCTCCGTTGCAAAATCTGAAGGTTCATATGGTGAGCTTTATATATCCATTGTTATTATAGCAGCATTTTTAGGGCATCTTTATCCCCTTTATATGAAATTTAAAAACGGCGGGAAAGGTGTAGCTACTGCTGCCGGATGCTTTCTTGCGTACTCTCCGTTTGCTTTTCTTGTGGCTGTTGCAACATTTATATTTGTGATTCTTTTATACAGGCGTGTTTCTGCCGGTTCTCTTTTGGCTTCCGCAGTACTTCCTTTTGCAGTATGGTTTGAAGGCAATTCTCTTTTTATGACAGGTTGTGCCGTAATTATTTTCTTATTTATTATTTATCGGCATAAGGATAATATCGGAAGGCTTCTGTCCGGCACAGAACCTTCAATCTGAGAGCGTGGCAAAACAGATGGATTAAAGCAGGATATCAGATGTAATTGCAAAATGTTCCATCATTTTCTGTTTGTTTTCGTATCCAGAATTTCTTGTATTTTATTTAATATCTTAGTAAAACGATATGGTTTTCCTACAAATCCCGCTGCTCCTGACTTTATTATTTCTTTTACTTTGCCATTATCAGAATATCCGGTAACAATAATAACTTTAATATTGGGGTTCATTTTTCTGAGTTCTTTAAAACACAAATATCCACCCATTCCCGGCATGCTGACATCAAGAATGACAAGATCGATGATTTTTTTATTTTCTCTATAAATCTCTAAGGCCTCTTCTCCGTTTTCAGCCACAAATACAGTAAATCCCTGCTTATTAAGCAGTTCATATCCTAACCTTCGCAAAGGTTCTTCGTCGTCAACCAGAAGAATGGTTTCATTTCCGCAGTGCAATTTATTTCCTTCAATTTTTTTAGCGTAATTTTCAGCAGGCATGGCCTCTATGACAGGAAGATATATTGTGAACATAGTTCCATGATCTGGCTTACTGCAGCATATAATATGTCCTTTATGGCTTTCAACAAGACCATAAACCATAGCCAGTCCAAGACCGGTTCCGCAATCAGCTCCTTTAGTGGTAAAAAACGGTTCGAATATATGTTTCTGTGTTTCCTCGTCCATGCCGATGCCTGTATCCGAGATTCTAAGCAAAACATATCCTTCCCGGTTTAAGCCTAACTCCGGATTGGATATTTTATCATACGAGGTTACGTTTCCGGTTTCAATTATAAGCCTGCCGCCATCAGACATGGCATATGCGGCATTCAATCCGATATTCATTATTATTTGCTCTATTTGAACAGAATCGGCATTTACGGTTTTTAACTTTTCCTCTAAGTTTAATTCAATTTTTATCATTTTGGGAAGAGTTCTTGATAAAATTTCAGATATCTTATTCACTTCCCGGTTAAGATCTGTCGGTTTTAGATTGCTTTCGCTTTTGCGGGCAAAGACCAACAACTGCTTGGTAAGAGAGCTTGCTTTCTGGGCTGATTCCTCAATTGCTTTCAAATTAATGAAATCAGGGTCATGGCTTGGTTTATTTTGGAGCAGGACCTGGGTATAACCTAAAACGGTTTGGAGGATATTATTGAAATCATGGGCTATACCACCGGCAAGCACCCCGATTGCCTCCATCTTCTGAGCCTGAAGAAGTTTTTTTTCCATCTCTTTAAAATAACTAATATCTGTAATTACAGAGCGGGCGCCTTTATAGACTCCATTTATTATTATAGGCGATACAGACAGAAGTACCGGTAACTTTTTGCCGGATTTGGTGATATATACAATTTCATACTTTGAAGATTTGCCGCCGGCCAGCTTTGCCGGTTCATCGATAAGCAGCAGACGGCTCTTTCCATCCATAATATCCTTGTTTCTCATGGAAGTGAGCTCTTCCTCACTATACTCCAGCATTTCACATAGTTTCGGATTTTAGCAGCTGATCTGTTATTTTCTTGATTTTGGATATAGCCATACCTTTTAAAAAAACACCTGTTTTTTCAGGAATCATCTCGTATTCAGACAAGTTATAATACGTATCAACTTTCCGGTTATCATTTGACAATAGTGTTGGATCTGTTTTTTTATCTTTGCTTGATTGATTATTGTTCAGGATAAATCTTTTTATATTGCCATTAGGTTTTAAAGATCTTTAAACTGAATAATGGTCCGGTATTTAACAGAAATAGCATGTCAAGTCAAGTAATTATAAGAAACCGTTCTATTGAAACAATTTTGAAGGAACAAAAGTTTATTGGGTTTAAAAGACAGGAGCTGGCAGTCTATTTCCGTATTCCTCCTGACCGGATACGATTAAGGGAGGTTTCTATTTCTTGCGGATCGATCTGCCGCATGAGAACTCCGATATACTGAATCTGTCTTCGCCGGGCGCTATGACTCTTTATTTTGCGTACCAATTCGATAGCACTCAGAAGCTCATCAGGCAGTCCCATGGTCAACAGCTGCCCGGACGACAGGGTGACCAGTTGTTCGCCAAGGCTTTGCAGAGCCTTGTCTTCATTTTTTTTCTGAGTTCTGCTTTTATAATCCGTATCCATTTTGCAGGTCTTTCCTTCCGGTTTACTTATCAATTCCCATGAATAAAATTTTCCCGGGCACTCGCGTTCTTTTTGTCGAATAAAAAATTTGCCTTATAAAAATGGAACTCTTTTAATTCATCGGCAAAATCCATAGTATCAGCCCGCTGATTACTGGTAATAATTTGATTAATCATGACCTGTGTTGTCAAAGTTGTTAATATAGTTATTCCATTCGATTGGAAGAAGTTGTTTTTTTGCATTATTGCATTCCTTGCAGGCCGTGACTATATTGCCTTTCGTACTTTTACCTCCGCGCGCAATCGGAATTATGTGATCCATGGTTAACTCTCCGGGTGAGAATTCACGGCAGCAATAATGGCATAATCCCTTTGCAAGCTTGCGTTTCCACCACTGAGAGTTTCTTAATTCCCGCGCTAAACGCCGCTGTCTTTTTATATCTTCTTCTTCAAGGTTATATGCGAATGGTTCCATAAAATTGCTTCTTACCTGGCCATTATTGTTGATTTAATCTAAGCTTTTTATCCATTTTTTTATTTCTTTATTTAAAACTTTGTAATAATTTTCTGATCCGCCAAGTCCGCTTCTTCCGAAAAAATAATTTATTTCAAGAAAAAGCGGCTCGTCATAAGGATCATTTATTGAAAAAATAAAATCAAACCCAGCAAGATTTATTCCCGCTATGCTACAAAACTCTTTTGCCTTTTTTTCAGCCAGGCGCATAAGAGCGGGTTGCATATCAAAATCTATAGTTGCCCCCTGCGATAAACCTGCACAGAAATAGTCCGGATTATTTTGGATGCGCCAGTAGGAAATCATTCTGTTACCAATTTTAACAATTCTTAAGGATTTATTCCCCGATTCAATAAATTTTTGTAAAATAAAACCTTTCTGGCCGCATTTTTCATATTCTTCTATTTTTTTGATGTAATGATTAAGATCGGATAGTGTTTTGACAAGATATACTGTTTCTCCTTCTCCGCCCCAGTCCAGTTTTAAAACAAATGGATAAGAATATAAAATCTGATCGTTTTTTATATTTCCGTCCGGATCAGTCAGATGGGATAAAGAAGAGAAAATTCTGCTCGCAGGATGAGAAACTCCTGTCTTTTGAAACAAAAGAATCTGGCCTGTTTTTCCGGGATAATCAAACTTTGCATCATAGTTGGGGAATATATTTTTGCAGTTTTCTTTTGCCATACGATATAAGGCTTCGCTGCACCCCTGTGGCAGAATTACTGCATCTGCAAGTTTTATCTGTTCAAGTTCGTCAATACCGGGCTTTCGCCCCGCGCATATTATGTTTTTATCCGCAACAAAACAGGGATGAAAAGAAAGAATCATCAGTATAAAAATTGTTTCAGGGTTCTGTCGTTTTTACTCCAGTCTTTATCGACCTTAACAAATAATTGCAGAAAAACCTTTTTACCGATAAGCTGCTCAATTTCTTGTCTGGCTTCAATGCCTATTTGTTTAAGCTTGCTCCCGTTTTTTCCGATTATAATGCCTTTTTGTGAATCCCTTTCAATATGGATAGTTGCTTCTATCGCTACAAGCCCTTTGTTTTTTTTATCTGTGAAAGAGTCAATCGTTACAGCCGAAGCATAAGGAATTTCCTGGCCGGTAAGCCTGAATATCTTTTCTCTTATCATTTCAGCTGCTACAAATCGCTCTGGAACATCGGTAAGCATATCTTCGGGGAAAAAAGCAGGGCCGGGCGGCAAAATATTTTCTAAAACACAAAGAAGATCTTCCACGCCTTCTGCACTTTTTGCCGAAACGGGGACTACTGCTTTAAAGTCAAATCTTTTCTCCCATTGGATTATAATCTCAAGCAGCTTTGATTTATCAACAATATCAATTTTATTTAATGCAAGAACAACCGGCTTATTAATACTTTCCATATTTTTTATAAGTATTGATTCCGATTTTGAATCGGGATTAGCCGCATCTCCAACAATCAAAATTATATCCACATCTCCAAAAGTTGAAAGCGCAGCATCAACTATCTTTATATTCAAGGCATTATTTGCCTTGAATATGCCGGGTGTATCTATAAAAACAAGCTGGGATAAAGGTCTGTGTACTACTCCGAGTATCTTGTTTCTTGTTGTCTGTGGTTTTTTTGAAGTAATTGAAATCTTAAAACCAAGCAGTTTATTTAACAGAGTTGACTTTCCGGCATTTGGAGCTCCGGCAATAGCAACATAGCCTGACTTAAATTCTGTCTTTTCTTCGGATTCTGCATTATTCATATTTCGGCTTTGTTATTAATGGCCTTTTGGACCAGATTTTCTATGGCATCCCATAGAGGTTTTTTTCCTGTTTTAGACTTTGCTGAAAAGATTATAAAATTGTCTTTATCAATCGAAAGTGATTTTGAAATAATCATATGCTGCTTAACCTGATTGGTTTTTGACAGTTTGTCTGCTTTTGTAAGAACAAGTATAAAAGGGATATTGTAATAATTAAGCCAATCCATAAAAGTAATTTCTTCAGGTCCGGGAATGCGGCGTAAATCCAATATAAGAACAACGCCTTTTAAAGTTTTTCTCGTTTGTATATATGTCTCAATCATTGTTCCCCAGGTTTTTCTTACAGCAGCCGGAACCTTAGCATATCCATATCCCGGAATATCGACAAAACCAAGGGTATCATTTATAAGGAAAAAATTTATAAGCTGGGTTCGTCCTGGCGTTGAACTGGTTTTTACAAGATTTTTCCGGTTTAAAAGAGTATTTATCAATGATGATTTACCGACATTGGATCGTCCGGCAAAAGCTATTTCCGGCTGGCTCTCTTCCGGGTATTGAGAAGGTTTTACAGCGCTTTTAACAAATTCAGCTGACTTTATGATCATATTTTTATATCTATCTTCGAAGAACTCACTATATAACCTTATTTAAAGGGTATTCTATGATACCTTCCGCTCCGTTTTTTAATAGTTCCGGAATCAGGTCTCTTATAATATTGACATGGGCTACAGTTTCAACGGAAAACCATGTTGACTGGTAAAGAGATGAAACCGTGGGGGCATTGAGGCTCGGCAGTAAAGATACGATTTTTTCAAGACGCTCTTTTGGAACATTCATCTTAAGTCCGACAAGCTTTTCTGCCAGAAGCGCCCCTTTTAAAAGAAGTGCGATCTGCTCAATTTTTTCACGTTTGAATTTGTTTTCCCAGGCTTTATGATTTGCAATAAGCTGGGTGTTCGTCTGCATCATTTCATGAATAATACGAAGACCGTGAGCTTTTATGGTGCTTCCTGTTTCCGTAACTTCAACAATCGCATCAGCCAGTCCGGATACAATCTTTGCTTCCGTTGCTCCCCATGAAAATTCAACCGTTACATTTATATTTCGTTCCTTAAAATATTTTTTTGTATATTTTACAAGTTCGGTTGAAATCTTTTTGCCTTCAAGATCCTCAATGTTTTTAACAGGGGAATCATATGCAACAGCTATAACCCATTTTGCGGGTCTTGAGCTGACTTTTGAATAAACAAGATCTGTAATAACATGAACATCCGAACTGTTTTCAGCTATCCAGTCTTTGCCTGTCAGGGCTGCATCAAGGGTTTCATTTTCAACATATATCGACATTTCCTGAGCCCTGCAAATTGCGCAGTCAATGGCATCATCATTTATTTCAGGAAAATAACTTCTTCCATTAACGTTAATATTCCAGCCTGAGCGTTTAAAAAGAGCAATTGTCGCACTTTCCAGGCTTCCTTTAGGGATGCCCAGCTTTAATTTTTCATTCATTTCTTATACACCTCATCAGGATTAAATATCGGTTCACCAAAAATACTTAGTGAGCCATCTTCAACTTTTCTGTAAAAACAGCTCCTATAGCCTGTATGGCAGGCAGCATTGCCTATTTGTTCAACCTTTAACAAGACCGTGTCTTCATCACAATCAACCAGTATTTCTTTTACAATCTGGACATTTCCGGAAGTTTCACCTTTAACCCATAGTTTTTGCCTGCTTCTGCTGAAATAGGTTGCTTTTCCGGTTTCAAGTGTTTTTTCCCATGCATTCCGATTCATAAATGCAAGCATCAACACTTCACCTGTTTTATAATCCTGAACAATTGCAGGAACAAGGCCGTTTATTTTGTTAAAATCAAGTGTTATCAATTTGCCATCCTTAAATTTAAGATATGTAGAAACATAAATAAGTTAAATAATCTGGGCATATAACACATAATATGTTTTGTGTAAACATCTGCCTTAACCCGCCTGTAATTCTATTGAATATCTTAAAATACTGTGTATCTGATAAGGGGGATAAGTGCTAAGTTAATTAATCTATATCAAATATATGATATTAATTTGAATATCCAATATCGAACAAGGAAACAACCCCCTTAATCCCCCTTTTTTAAGGGGAAATGAATGTCGAAGACGGAATCCCCATCTGACTTTATACACAAAATAAAAATATGGTTGAAAGAATTGCGTGAAACAAAAGTATGGTTGAAAATGATTGTAAAAGCAAATTTAATAAAGCCGGAGTCAGAAGTTGAACCTTTAATTGATGAAAATGATCAACTAAAATCAATAGTTGTCACAAGTATGAAAACCGCAAGCAAACAGTAAGAGTAAAAATAATTCTTAATTCGAAATTCCTTGCTCGATATTCGTTTTTATTAACAAACTTGATAAAACAACTTAGCGCTTATGGTGGAACTCCCGGATAGTCCTTACTGCGAATAATAGTTGTCAGATCTATATTTGGTTGTTAAGAATGACATAGTCTATTATTTTATCCGGTCACATAAATTTATTTCTTATTGTTTGTGAATTGATATGATAAATTATGCTGCTGCTTACTTGTTGAAGTGGCTTCTGATTTTTGCATGAAGAAAATACATCCTGATAGCAACCGGCCTTATCCGTCCGTTCCATCCGTCTTGGGAGCATTCCGGGATTTGCCGCCGGGCATCTGGGCATTGGGCTTTGTATCAATGTTCATGGATATCTCCTCTGAACTTATTCACAGTCTTTTACCGGTGTTCATGTCTACTGTTCTTGGGGCATCCATGACCGCCATTGGTATCATCGAAGGTGTTGGCGAAGCTTCCGCTGCGATCATAAAAATATTTTCGGGTGCTATCAGCGACTATTTCGGTAAGCGTAAAATCCTCGCAGTACTCGGTTATGGGCTGGCAGCCGTAACAAAGCCGGTCTTTCCACTGGCAAGCACCATCAACTGGGTGTTTGCCGCGCGTTTCATAGACCGGATCGGCAAGGGCATTCGTGGTGCACCCCGTGATGCACTTGTAGCAGAAATCGCACCATGCGAGCTGCGTGGCGCTGCATACGGACTTCGCCAGTCATTGGATTCCGTTGGTGCATTCATAGGCCCACTGTTCGCGGTTATTTTTATGGCATGGCTGGAAAACGACATCAGGACAGTGTTATGGATTGCAGTTATTCCGGCATTCATTGCCCTGTCGCTGCTTATCTTTGGTGTTCGCGAACCGGAGCGTGAAAAGATAATAAACTCCGGTGATAAAAACTCTCTGACATTCAGCGACGCTAAGCGGCTTCCCGTTCGTTTCTGGCTCATCGTGATACTTGGTGCGATATTTTCAATGGCCCGTTTCAGTGAAGCGTTTCTGGTTTTACGCGCACAGGATGTCGGGCTTGCGCTTGGCTATATACCCCTGGTACTGATTGTTATGAATGTAGTATATACAGCTACCGCTTACCCGGCTGGAGCCGCATCCGATCGTATCAACCCAAAGGTTTTGCTTATCACAGGACTCGTAATGCTGGTTGCTGCTGATCTCCTGTTAGCTGCAGCCGGATCACCCCTGATGGCATTTATCGGCGTAGCGCTCTGGGGACTGCATATGGGTCTTACTCAAGGACTGTTCACTAAACTTGTGGCTGATACTGCCCCTGCCGGGCTTCGCGGCACAGCATTTGGCATATTCAACCTTGTCGGGGGCGGTGCCCTGCTGTTTGCAAGTGTGGTGGCCGGTGCGCTTTGGAGTGCCTTCGGTGCACCGGCTACGTTTTTGACAGGGGGCGCTTTTGCCGCACTTGCGTTGCTCGGCCTTCTTGCCTATCGAAAAAAGCCTCAAGCCGGGTTGCATTAAAATATTTAAAGACGTCAGGAATGTTGTGCAGCAGACTTTAGCTTTTCTTATTCCTTGAGTACCGGCCATGGTTCGGTATGCCATATATCGCGGTTATATTCCATAATAGTTCTATCGGATGAAAACTTGCCAATTCTGGCAACATTCAGTATTGCTTTTTTAGTCCATGCATCCTGATCTCTGTAGAGAGAATCAACTTCTCTCTGGCAGTTAAAATAAGCCTTAAAATCGGCAAGAATGAAATACTTGTCTTCCTTTAGCAGCAAATCAATAAGGCCATGGAATATATCCGGTTCTTCAGGGCTGAAAAAACCATTTCTTATAAGTTCTACCGTTTTTACGAGAAGAGTGTCATTATCAAAATATTCGCGCGGGTTATAATTCTGACGCATGCCGGATACTTCCTCAGCGGTTAAACCGAATATAAATATATTTTCCCTGCCTACTTCTTCCATAATCTCGATATTTGCCCCATCAAGCGTTCCTACAGTGAGGGCGCCATTTAAGGCAAATTTCATATTGGAAGTGCCTGAAGCTTCCAGGCCTGCGGTTGAAATCTGCTGAGAAACATCGGCTGCCGGGAAAATTTTTTCAGCCAGAGAAACGCGATAGTTTGGAATAAATACTACTTTTATAAGGCCGTTTGTAGATGTATCACGATTTACCATTTCAGCGACATGGCAAATAAGCCTGATAATGGTCTTAGCCGTTATATATCCCGGAGCAGCTTTGCCACCAAAAATAAAAGTCCGGGGGTGCATTGAAAAATCAGGCTCCTGCTTTAGTTTCAGCCAGCAGTAGACAACATGAATAATATTCATAAGCTGTCTTTTGTATTCATGAATTCTTTTAACCTGGATATCAAAAATAGAATTGGGGTCAACTATTATGCCGGTTTGTTTATTTATGATTCTTGCAAGCCGTTTTTTATTATGAAATTTTACTACTTTCCAGTCTTTTATAAAATTTGCATCTTCTGCAAAAGGCTCAATTTTTCTAAGCTGTTCAAGATCTTTTGCCCATTCATTCCCTATCCTTAAAGTAATCAGTTCGGATAGTTTGGGATTTGAGGCAAGAAGCCATCTCCGTGGGGTTATTCCGTTTGTTTTATTATTGAACTTTCCCGGATACATTGCATCAAAATCTTTTAATTTATCTTCCTTCAGCAGTTTGCTGTGAAGAGCCGCTACTCCGTTTACAGAATGTGAACCTATGATTGCAAGATGAGCCATACGGATGCGTTTCTCAGTATCTTCTTCAACGATGGACATTCGTTGCAACTGACTTGCATCACCCAGATAACGAACTGATACGTCACGTAAAAACCGCCGGTTTATCTCATATATTATTTGGAGATGGCGCGGAAGGAGTGACTCGAATATTGTTATCGGCCACTTTTCAAGAGCTTCTGAAAGAAGAGTATGATTGGTATAAGCGCAAGTCCTTACGGTAATATCCCATGCCCTTTCCCAGTCAAGATTGTGATCGTCGAGAAACAGACGCATAAGCTCAGGAATTGCAAGAGCAGGGTGAGTGTCGTTCATCTGTATTGCGACTTTATCGGGGAATTCATCAAAAGAATCATGATTTATAAGATATCTTCTTATTATATCCTGAATTGAGCAGGAAACGAAAAAATATTCCTGTTTAAGCCTCAATTCTCTGCCAACGAATAATTCATCGTTAGGATAAAGGACTTTAGAGATATTTTCGGAGATATTTTTCTCCTCAACTGCCTTCAGATAATTGCCATGCTGAAAATATTGAAGATCAAATTCTTTTGAGGCTCTTGCCGACCAAAGCCTTAAAGTATTCACAGTGTTATTGGCAAACCCGGATATTGGGGTATCATAGGCAATGCCAACTAAATCGTTAGTATCAATCCATTCCGTTTTAAGTTTTCCGTCAGGCAGGATAATTTGTTTTATCTTACCGTAAAATTTAACCGTAAAACTGTATTCGGGTCTGGCAATTTCCCAGGGATTTGTATACTTGAGCCAATTTTCCGGAAGCTCGACCTGGCCCAGATTCCTTATAGCCTGATCAAAAATGCCAAATTCATACCTGATGCCATATCCATACGCAGGGATTTCAAGGGTTGCCATTGAATCAAGAAAACAGGAAGCGAGCCTTCCGAGACCGCCGTTTCCTAATCCCATATCAGGTTCATTTTCTGCAAGTTCTTCCATATCAATATTCAGCTCATCCATAGCTCTTTTGGATTCATTATAAATTCCAAGATTAATCAGGTTACTAATGAGCAGGCGGCCCATAAGGTATTCGGCTGAAAGATAATATACTCTTTTAACATCATGATTGTAATAAAGTTGCTGGGTACGGATCCAGCGCTCAACGAGACGGTCCCTTGCCGAAAGGGCAAGAGAAAGATAGAGATCGCGGTCGGTTGCGGTATATTGATCTTTAGACAGAGAATACTCAAGATGATTTGCAAAAGATATCTGTATGCTTTTCCAGTCTGTTCCTTTATTAAAAGTGCCCCATTTATGAAACAGCGAACTTTTTTTCATTGCTTTCCCCTTTTTTAAAACAAGCGTTTTAGCATAAAACAAATCCTGACAGACTTATAAAAAGTTCCGGTTGTAACCCTCAACTTGATGAAGGATGAAAATGACATTTATTACATTTCCCGGCTTTTCGTACCTATCGGATATAATAATAAGCAATAAACAGGCCATATCAGAATGTTCGCCAATTTAGTTTAGCCAATGAATTCCGGCATGTCATTCTTTCACCATAGAGCTAATTTCAAAACGATTAAAGGCGGCTTGTTAAACAGGTCAACAGTTGAAATCCCGGCAATAGAGCGGACTTAAGGGCTCCGATTTTCATTGGAGAACCACAAAAGGCAATAAATGCCGAGTTTTTGACAATACC
>NZ_JBAMMY010000236.1:0-3953 GCF_051233685.1 Desulfobacterium sp. N47 | reverse complement strand
CATGGTGATGTCAAACCCAATGCCAACTGAAATAGTTCCGTATCTCTCATAGTAATTTGTCTCAACCTCCTCTATCTCTTGATGACTGATATCTATCATGTCTTGAATCGGATTACCCATACTTTTTAGCGAGGAGCCAATTAAATACCGGTATGGAAAAAGAACGAAAAAAACCTCCTGTATCATCGAAATACTTTCGGTATTCCGTATACCGTGAACGGCTGTATGGCAACCGGCGCTCCAGCAGGTTCCCTTTTTACTCTTCGGTCAGGAAAACCACCCCAGCAGATATCACCATGTGCATGTGTTTTCGTATGTATATTGACGTAAACATTTCCTGCGCGTATCCCTGCGATGCGCAACGAAAGAGGGCTGCCACGCATAGGTACGATCAAATTGGCTCCCGTAATGGTTTCCTGGGCCAGAATTCCGTCAAAAAGGCCGGGAATAAGTTTGGGAGGAGGACCGGCAGGATAAAGCCAAACTATAGGAGTTCCTATTTTTCCAGCCTTTCCAATTTGAAAAGTGATGATCTGGGCACATCTAGAACCAAGCTTTGATTCCGACCACAAAAGAAAAGACTTCAATATCTTCACCGTCGGCTCTGGTAAAATCCGCCGTTTCACCAAGCTTCCGGCTCCAGGATATACCTATATAGGGAGCAAATTCCCGGCGGATTTCATAGCGCAGCCGAAGCCCTAGTTCGATGTCATTAATACCCTGTCCGACTCCGTATTTTTCCACCTCCTGTACCGCAATACCGGTTTCGAATCGCGGCTGAAGCATCAGCCTCTGGGTGAGAAGCAAATCGTATTCGGCTTCAATTGTTGCTGAAATGTCTCCGTCCTCACTAATATAAGCGGTAGCCTCAACTTCAAACCAATATGGAGCAAGCCCCTGAATTCCGAATGCAGCGAAAGTCCGGTCGGGCTCGGGCCTGAAATCGTGGCGAACCCCAGCCTGCACATCCCAGAACGTGGCTATATTTCTACTGTAAAACAGCTCGGTTTCAACCTCCTCGATCTTTTTTTTGCCGGTCAGCCATGTTCCTTCACTCTTGAACCAAAGTTTGTTGTAATCTTCGCCTACCCAGGCTTGTACATCCCAAAGAAGAGTATCTTTTCCTTCTCCTGTTTGGTATTCCAGCCGGTCTGTCCGGAAGACGGCGAATATCTCGTTATCGTGGACCGGCTGCATGTCGAAGCTTTCTTGTGGCGCCGATTGGGTATCATTGGCATATTTTCGGATTTCCACACCTTTCTTTAATTCGGTGTCTACTTTATGATAGCCGAAAGAAAAATCGCGTTCTTCGAGACCATGAAAAGACTTGTCTGCGGACAAGCCTGCGGCGGGCAGAAGCATTAGAAATAGAATTATTGCCCATATCTTCATTGCGTTTTTTCCTTTTCAAGCAACCCTTACGACCTGAAACATGCCGGCTTCCATGTGGTAGAGCAGGTGGCAGTGGAAGGCCCAGTCACCCTTCTCAACCGGCGTGATGAGGACGGATAGCACTTCGCCAGGCTTTACCAGGAGCGTATGTTTGAAGGGCAGCTTGCCGGTTCCGTTTTCAAGCTGCATCCACATACCGTGAAGGTGTATCGGATGCTCCATCATAGTATGGTTGACAAGAAAGAGACGAAGTCTTTCATTGTGCCAAAAGAGATATGGTCCGGGATGCTCGCTGAATTTCTTCCCGTCGAACGAGAACATATACCGTTCCATATTGGCAGTAATGTTGATGGTCATTTCCCGGTCAACAACTTCGGCATAGGGTTGCGGTTCATTGGAAACCAGATCCTGGTAGGTCAGGACCCGCCAGCCGTCTCCTCCAATGCCTATACCAGGTTCGTCCAGGCGGTATTTAGGATTCATGATTACCATATCCACATTCGACCGGTTTTTATCCGGTTTGAATGGTTCCGGCCCGTTTGGGCCTGGGATTCGAGGATCACGTTCAGTCTGATTGCCACCGTGCCCCATCTCGTCGTGCATGCCATGATTCATACCTTCCATGCCGCCGTGAACCATTCCGCCCATGCCTATGTCCTCCAGACTTCTTACCGGACGAGGTCTCAACTGAGGAACAGGAGCTTCCATCCCTGATTCAGGTGACAGAGTACCCCGCGTGTAACCGCTACGGTCCATTGATTCCGCAAAAATGGTAAAAGCTTTATCCCTTGCCGGTTTTATCAACACATCGTATGTTTCAGCAACACCGATACGGAATTCGTGCACTGAGACCGGACGTACTGCCTTACCATCGGCCATAACTATTTCCATATCCAGGCCCGGAATACGCACATCGTAGTTTGTCGTAGCGGAAGCATTTATGAATCGCAGCCGTATGGTCTCACCAGGGTTAAAAACCGCCGTCCAGTTCATAGCCGGTGAATGACCGTTCATTAGATAAGTGTAAGTATAAGCCGTCACATCTGTCAAATCAACAGGGCTCATCCTCATCTTGCCCCATACCATTCGTTCAGCGATAGTATTGGCAAAGCCGCGATTACTTACATCATCTAAAAAATCCTGAACAGTTTGCCGCTGAAAATTATAGTAATCACCCATAAGGTTGATGTGACGGAAAATCGTTTCCGGATCTTCGAATGACCAGTCGGAGAGTACCACCGGATAGTCACGGTCATACTTGAAGGGTTCTTTTTCTTTCGGATCAATAATCAGAGGCCCGTATGTTCCGGTTTGCTCCTGGAAACGGGAATGGCTGTGGTACCAGTAAGTTCCGGCCTGCTTTACCCTGAAGCGATATTTATAGGTCTCCCCCGGGCGGATACCTTGAAAAGTTACTCCAGGTACACCATCCATTCGAAACGGTAACAGGATTCCATGCCAATGGATTGAAGCATCTTCCGTATCCATCAGACGATTGGTCACATTAAGCACTACATCATCGCCTTCCCGCAGATGTATAAGCGGCCCGGGGACTGAACCGTTTATGGCAGTTGCTGTCCCCTCGCGCCCATCTATGTTAATCGGTGAATAACCGATAGCAAGATCGTAACGGCGCTGAGAGGGTGCTGCTTTAATTCCGGAATTTGCCCGAAGCGCCCATGCCGGCAGAGGCAGGGCGCTGTGAAGACCTGCTAAAAAGAGACCTGCACCAGTTGTCCTGATAAAACTGCGCCGGGTGATATCTTTGGTAATATTCATCCTCTAAATATCTTACTTGCTGCTCTTGGCAGGTGCTGATTCAGCCTGCCCGGCAGATTCCTTGGACATTCCCATACACATACCGTGCATTTTCATCATCATATGTTTGACATTCTTGTAATCAATGGGAACTTCCGCTTCCTTGGTGAGTTTTAACTCTTTATCATATTTGTATATTTTGTTTCCGATCATGATAATGACGCCGCCATCTTCGGTTGCCACCATGCTTTTGCTCATCATGCCGCACATGGGCATCCCCTGCATCATACATCCACCCATGCTGTGCATACCCATCATACCTTTTTTCCCCATCATACCCTGGCCGGACATCATTTCCCCCATTTCCCCGCTTTGTTCCCCGCTGGTCTCTGCAAAGCAGATTGTACCGAAAACCAGAATGAATGCTGCTGCGATTGCCAAAAATGCTGTTTTTTTCATTTTCGTGTCTCCTTTTTTTGATTAAGGTTGAGTATTGAAAAAAATTATTTCCTTATTAATAGCATATGCGGAATATAAATACTGTCAATAGGTGCAGATTGGGAATCGCTTGTTTTTATAAATAGATATGCCATGAATTCAATAAATTATATTTTATCGATTTTACTGATTTTAAAATATTTTTTGTATAAATTTGATAATAACGAGGTAATTTCAAAAGTCTCGCATTGATCCGATTATTTTTATAAAAAGCAGTTGAAATACCAAATAACATATTGATTTAATAAAGAGAATGCTCTATTATCTTCTTAAATTCACCAATTCAAGAAAGGATGATAATATGA
>NZ_JBAMMY010000234.1:0-29218 GCF_051233685.1 Desulfobacterium sp. N47 | reverse complement strand
CTCAATGTGAACCTTCACCTTGTATTTGCCCATTTGGTAGTCCCTCCTCTTTTCCTTGGAGATATTGATCTACCAAACCATCACATTAATAGGCAGAGATGTCCAGCGATTTCTACATAATCAGTAACTCATTCCAAAAATTCACAATTCTTAACCGCACAGGTCGAAAATTTTCGCGAAATTTAGTTTTTAGCGTAGTGCTGCCTTCGTTAAGGTGCGGGAAAGGTGTATCTTTCGGGATATCACAGTTCAGGAAAGCGCATAATGGTTCCCATCCTTCCTTTACACGAAATACAAGGAGACGATCACTTGGTACCGTTTCCTGTACCTTAAGAATATGCCGTTCATAGCCTTCAATGAATGCTTTCCTGTCTCTGGTTGGAGCTATAAACTTGTCACAAAGACTATCCACCAATCGGATAAACCGCCCCAAAGTCGGAATTACATACCCTATGGAACGCAAAGGTTTCATCGTTTTAAACAAAGTCATTATGCTTTCATACCAGCGATTTGGGTCCCTGACTGTAAGTACCACTTTGGCATCAGGAAACTCACAGAGAAGATCCGCATAATAAAAGCAGGCAGGCGGCGGCGCATCAACAGTAGCCTGATAGTCCCGGAAAAGCTTCTTCCAATCCATGGGGCCTCTTTCTTTGACCAGGTCAGTCCATGCTTGTACGTGACCCTTTTCGCGCGACACATTTTGCATATGATAACAACGATAACCGAGCCTTGTAAGCGCTGCCTGCATCGACATAGTTCCTGTGCGCGGAAATCCCGCTCCTATAACTTTCATAGCTATCTCTCCTATTGCCTGAATTAAAATATAATCTTTTTGTCATTGATAAGATGATTCAAAACTATATCCACAGACTGTTCCGGTGACAATAAATTTGTATCAATTACCAAATCAGAATTATCAGGTTCTTCATAAGCAGATGTAATGCCTGTATAATTAGTGATTAATCCTGCACGGGCTTTTGCATATAAACCTTTTACATCTCTTTTTTCACATACTTCTATAGGACATCGGCAATAAATCTCAATAAATTTTTCAGGAGATACCAGCTCGCGCAACCAATTACGATCAGCTTTATATGGTGAGATAAAGGCAGACAGAGTAATCACTCCTGCCTCTAAAAAAAGTTTAACCATCTCTCCAATACGTCTGATATTTTCTTTTCTGTTTTCCGGGGTAAAGCCAAGGTCGCCACACAAACCATGCCTAACATTATCTCCATCAAACACAAAAGTACGGCAAGCCAGGCCGAATAACCTTTTTTCTACTTCATGAGCAATTGTTGATTTTCCTGAGCCTGAAAGTCCTGTAAACCATATTACCACACTTTTATGGCCGTTTAACTTTTCCCGGTCTATCCGGGTAACCAATGAGTTATAACAAATTGTATTTTCGCTGCACATATTTGAAGCAATCATAGGCGCCTTTATTTTAATTAACTGTAATATATTGATAATATTATCGGGGTTTCCCTTACAATAGATGGTCACTGTCTACACAATATGTATTGTCCGTATTGCAATCCTGTTTTCATCATTTCCGTCGATCACACGTACACGCCTTATTGCACCGGCAGCAGCAGAATTTGGTGTAATATTTACAGTCGAATCATTTACTATTTCAAATTCCACATCGGCAGATGGCGTAACTGAAACACTTCCTGCCGTGACGGCAGGATCACCGGGTTCTGTTGTGAGGGTAAGCGTAATAGTATCGCCGGCGGCAACATCATAGCTTGCGGCGGTTAAGCGAAAATGCGGTTTGAGTTTAATTGTTGCAGTCAATGTGGTTGTTGGCGGCGGGTTTGATGGATCGGGAACATCATCTATCTCGCCTACATCTATAGAAAATGTGGCATCAACCTCTTCTTCGGGAGGATCATTTGCCAAAAGAGTAACAGAAAATATTCCGCCGTCTCCTATATATGGCTGCATTTGCGGCTCAATTTCCACATCAGGATCAGGAACAATTACAGGATCAATATGATCGGCAGGAGGTACAATGCCATTATAATTGAAAGCTGTAGTAAATACACTTATGCATGATACCGGAACAAGAAAGAAACCGGATTGTCCGGGTTTAAGCTCTTCGATTTTATTGATCTCCCAGTCTGAAAAAAGCTCTGCAACTGTCGGGATATTACTTCTCAGAAACAGACTGTCCGTAACAGCTATATCAAACATCCGTACCGGAATATGAATATCGGAAAAAGCATTAACCCCGTGTGCCGAAAGGGCATCATCGACAAAAGCTCCATTATCATAGCGGTAAATCCTGCTGATTTCAGCAGGAACCGGATCATTGCCGACAGTGACCTGCGCAACAATATCATCTTCTCCGTCGCTTTGTACAACCGTGCCGTTGTTACCTTCCGGAAGCGTTATAACGTACCGGCGGTTTCCTCCCGGTTCAATTGTCATATGCGCATGCTGGGTTGCAAGCAATGTGAGTGTCTGATCGTTTCCTATAGGAGTCCCAAAAAACGATACAGTTACATCATGCACAGATACCCGGTAAAAGGTTTTTTGGTGTCCATCCGCAGTACGAGCCACACGGTCGGCCATATCGATTCCGTTTTGAATTGTAATAAGATTCTGGCCGCTTGAAGGCCGGCTGAAGGCCACATATGCGCCGGTCGCTCTTTCAAGTCTTGGCGGTACCGGAATTCTTCCCTGGTTTGAAGGCGCAAAACTTGCAGGATTTAAAGCAGGAGGATCCAACGGATTAGTGGCTTCTTTTTGTACAAAGATATCAGGTACCTGCAATCCGGTTCCTGGCGGAGTTTCCGCGCTGCCGTTGGGATCGGCGGCAGCGCCCGTATCTGCGACAGACGGCAGAAGACGCGCAGAATCTATATCTTCTATATGAACTCCGGGAGCATCCTGCAACCCGGTCCGAACAACGGACATATTATGCCGCCCTTCTATTATACTGCCATCCGGGGCTGTAATTCCAAATTTCCAGGGGAAAAACCAGTATCTGCCTATATCTCCAACATACTTTTCTCCTGAATAGTTATGCAGACGCCCCAGCGGGCTGTACAGATCGCCGCTTTCCTCGGAGGCTTCCTGTTCCATATCCGATAAAAATCCCTCGTCTTTTCCCTGTTTAATCGCATTATCCCACACAAAGTAACCCGGTATAAGAACCGAATATGATTGTGTTCCGAAACAATAACGTCCGATTCTTGTCAATACATCCCAGAATGAGCCTCGCTCCATATCTATGGAAAGATTTAACCTTCCCCATGGATCAAACAGTATTTCAGCCCAGCCCATTTCCATTTCATCTATCAGCCAGCTGTCCAGCCATCCCATGGGATCATGCGTTCCAATCTTTGCAATCCTCAGATTTGTCTCACCTTCGGGAAGCGAGGGCATCTCCTCAAGCTCGACAATGCCTTCCGAATCAACATTGCTCACATTAGTCCGTATCGATTGCGTTCCGGATGTAACTACCACTCTGTCATAACGCGCAAGACTAAGCGTATCTTCGCCTGCCGCAAAAACCCGGATTGCAGCGGGACGATTTGGATCAGCTACCTCCGCAGGATAATAGGAATATGAATCCCAGCAGGAATCCGGCGTGTGGGTCGAATATGGACTTGCCTGTACTGTTCCGGTAAAATTAAGAGGAGTGCGTAATAAAATAACCCCGGGTTCGGTGGCTTCCGATGGCGGTGCTTCACCTTCAGCCGATGCGCGGCCTACCGAACGGACAAGAGTAGAGTCTCCGGACTGCACGATAATCCTGCTTGCACCGTTAAAATGAACGGCATCAGCTTCATTCTGCAATCTTATCTGATTGCCATCATCTTCAACTTGTGCCTGATAAATATCTCCTGATCCCGATATTGCCCGCACAAGAGCATATATAAGACGATAAAGGCCATAAAATATGCCGCCGTAAGTCGCCCCTACAACATTGTTCATCACCGATCCGTGCGTTAGCGATTGAATAATATTAACAAACCATTGTGCAGTTTGTGCTCCCGTGCCTATACACCTGCGGAGCTGAACGGTTCCGGAAAGTGTGGTATTTGTTATCCGGAATTTATGCTCATCATTTGCAAGCGGCTCCCCAAGCTCAATAACCACAGTCGGCCCACCGGATGAAACCTGCACCGAATCACCTTCCGCAAAATCAATACCTTGAAAATTGGGTATTTCCAGAAGGCGGTTTCCATCCGATCTTATAATTGATCCGCTTACATAGGGCGAAAAATCAGGCTCTTCGATATCGGTTGTCAGTTCAAGAATCATTTCCAGAAGCCAAACCGGAAAAAAAGCGGTAAGTAATGGCCCCCACTGGGTACATTGCCGGGTGTGTATAAGTTCATGATCTCTAAGCGCCTCATAACGGGTCAGTTCATAACCGATATCTTCAGGCACAAAGGTTGTGCCTCCGGAAAGTTCTCCATCTACAGAAATTGCAGCATCATGAAACGCCATAGCCAGAATGCAGTCATCCGGCGAACCTGAAAAAGGGCCTGATTCGGGAGGATCAAAAGATCTGATACGAACAGTCTGTGCTTCTTTTTCAAAAGATACGCAGTAACGGGTTTCAGCGCAGTTTTGAGGAGCGGTAACACGGCAGGCATTGCCGTATATTCCCGGATCTGCACCAAACTCTATCTCAAGTTCGGGTGTATGAGTATTGTCAAATCTAACCGGATAAACAGTTTGACCATCAGCGATTGCAAAGTAGTTATGCGTTGAAAAGGGAAGGTTTGACCATATTTTAAAAGATACAATATCCGTATCTTCCTTACCTGTGCCTGCAACCGGATTGCCGTTAACGGTTTGCCCTTCTATGCCGGCCATGGGGCTGCCGGTTTCAGGATTAACCGGAATCAGCCGGCGTAAAGTTCCATTTACTACAGCAGGTACAGGAAGATCCACTTGCCCGTCTATTGTCATGGTCGTACCATCAATTGAGACTATCCGGTAAATCCTGCGTATTGTAACTCCGCCATGATTCCAGCTTATCTCAACCATCTCGCCCGCAACAAATCGTGGCATCTGAACGCGTTGATCATTTCCGGCAATGTTTACAAATGGCAGGACTGTAGTATTATTAATATCATTAAAAACCGCATTATAAGAAGGCCCATCGGGTGCAAGTGGCGCTACTGACAATCCTGAAGTGCTTAGAATAAGATGCCTGTCGATCTGAAAACTTGCCCGAATCGATTTGATGCATACAGGAGCAAAATCGGCATTGTTGTCCAAAACCACAATCTGACCCGGCGTAAAATCAGCCGGAAGCCCCCAGCCTGCGGCCATAACTGCTGTAGCAAGCCAGCGTCCGTCAGCTGTTGCAGCATTAGCAATATTAAGCCCTGAAATATCGTTAAGCACCAAGCCTATCGGTGAAGCAAGGGCCGTCCCATTTATGCGGTGAAGCTGCAAAGCCTTTGTTGTGTCTATATCCAGGTCTGAATTAAGATTTAACAAATTCTCGACGGTAAATGAACAATCGCTGCCGGTATACTGCTGAGCAGCAGGCAGACCGGAAAAACGTTCTGTTTCATATTGCTGTGTAATATCTCCTGCAAGCGGCGGCAAAACTTCAATGCGGTCGTAATTAAGTCCGGTTATGCTTCTTACTGCCTGATTTCCTGAAGCATCGTCTACAATCACATAGCCTGTTGAAGGAGCTTTTCTTACATCATTTGCCTCATAGGTAATCTGCGGATCAGCTTCTACAGCTTCTGCACGTGTGCCTATAAGCTCAAGTTCCCGGTATTTTTCCCATGTTACAGGATCTGTATTACCCCCGACATTGCCAAGCTCCCTGTCCACAATCCGGGTTTCATCATCCGGAGTTGAGGTAACGATGGTTATAATGGTATTGCCATTTCCCGTAACAACTATAATTTCACCCACAGCAGGTTTTGGGTCTGTTGCTTCAAAATGAAGTGTGTGGGCATCATTGGTGCATTGCGCATCATGAGCGCCATCAGGTCCCGGCTCAAGTGTGGTAATGGATAAAGGGTGTACCAGGATGCCAGGCAGGCTTTCATCTATCACAATTTGTGCATTAAAACGTCTTATAAAAGTTGCTCCGACTGTTTCATTGTTCTGTATAAGGCGAACCGGCTCGCTTCTCGTATAAGCTCCTGTTGAACCGATCGCATCCAGTTGTGTTGAAGAGACAGGAACCGCAAATATATCTGTTGAAGCTATGGGGGTTCCGAGACGCCGCAGAGTGAGACCTGTTTGATCTAAAATACCGCTTAAGTCATGCTCCAGTACTATATGGGTTTGCCCGTCAACTTGCGCTATCGATACTACTGTTGTTATAAAAGCATTCGATTGAGCATCCGTTATGAGAATAAAATCCGAATCAACAACAGGTATGGGCGCTGTGGGAACAATTATAAGGCTGCGGTTGCTGATCGTACCCATGCTCACAGAACCGAATGTTTCAAGCTCCACGCATCTGCATGTAAAGGTGTCTTCATCTTCACTTTTTCTTAAACCCGGAATAAAAGCATCAAAATGCAGGCCTCCTGAAGGAAACCAGGAAACAGGTGAAAAAGGCATGACCTGTTCTGCTGCCCCACCGGCCCTTGTCCAGCCTCTCGCGCGTTCACCGGCAACTACATTTGCCGGGTTTTGCGATCCGCGCAGTAAAAATTGTGTGCCATGGCCGGGAATGCAATGCAAAAGTGTTCCGTAAAGGCTTGGAGCAAAACGAGCGGCGGGAACAAACACATGGACATCTTCAAGTTTTAGAAACTCCTCAACCTGGCCAATTATTATATGCTGGAAAGTTTTTGCGCGCTCATTTGCGATACAGCCGTTTCTTATTGTTCCAAAGCTTCCTGTCCGCTCGCTTTCTATATATTTGGATTCACCAAACTCTTTTGTCTTTCCGGTAAAAATACTTCCCCAAAGATTTATTACCGGCTCAAATCCAAGCCAGCCTAAGATATTGTTTTGCAAAGACCAGGTAAGATCGCTTAATACCATCCAGCCGTTTACTTCACCGGTGGGATCGGCATATGTTACCGGATCATTATAGCTTAATGCATAAACACCTGCCGGTTGTGCATCTACTGCAAGCGCACCATTAAAACCGTCTTTGCGGCGCGGATCATTGTGCGATCCGTCAAAAGGGTCGGCAGCATTATAAGCAGCTGTCCTCACATCAAGAATTCGCGAACGGTAGTAAACGAATCCCTTGAAAATACTTCCACCAAAAAGTCCCGGAACATCTTTTTGATACAAAAGGGACTCTGCACAGGCATCTCTT
Source organism: Desulfobacterium sp. N47 (assembly GCF_051233685.1). Lineage (NCBI taxonomy): Bacteria > Pseudomonadati > Thermodesulfobacteriota > Desulfobacteria > Desulfobacterales > Desulfobacteriaceae > Desulfobacterium > Desulfobacterium sp. N47. The sequence goes on along the minus strand of NZ_JBAMMY010000234.1, from coordinate 21,939 downwards.
GGGATCTGTTCCATGCCTTGGTGTGTAACAATACGGGTCGGAGTGCCGCCGGGATCGGTGCAAAAAAGAGCGCTAAGCTTTTCTCCGGGTTTTCCGTCTATTCTTCCTATACAGCGGAACCCGTCCCAAAGCCATGTTGACAGAATACGCCCGGTATTATCTTCTACAGTCCAGAGTCTTCCAGGATGATCGCGGTGCCATGTCTCAGGTAAGTCCGGTAAGCCGATACGCATGTTGTTTGCATCATAGCAAATATATTCCACCAGGTCGTTTTCCTGAATGCTAACAGGGCGGCCATCCGGGCCGTGTGTTATATGACGTGTACCAAGAGGCGAATCTATGCGCACACATAAATGGTTTTTATATGTGTATCGCCAGTCTCCTTTGTGAGTTTTGCAAAGAATAATTCTGTTATCTTTATCCCTGAATATTTGTGTTCCGTCTATATGATAAGGGCGGCCGTTTTTATCCCATAGATATTTTTCAACCCAGCTTCCGCTTGCAGTCTTAACCGAACGAAGCAGGGCTTGTTTGCAGACTATCTCATCTACTATGGCCAAATCTTCATCGTAATGATATGCCGATCCAATAGAATCAAGATATGTCCGGTTATTACAGCACAGTTTGATTAAACGCCCTTTCTCGTCTCTTGTATAAACAAGTTCTTCCGAAGTTCCGGGTATTAAAAAAGATTCGGTTATAGTGTGACTCATATTTTATTCCTCAAACAATATTAACCTGTAGAAACACTTACTGAAACCTGTGCCGATCCCGAACCGCTTGCATACCGGATCGCATTAAGCAGGGCAAGTATTTCAGCACGGATAATTTGAATGCCGCGTTCAAATTCGGCCACTACCCTCGGCCCCAGTTCATTGACTGACTCAATTAACTGCGATGGATCCAAGGTCTTTAGCTGAGCTCCGATATCATCAAGTGATCTGTCGATATCTTTAAGCGCCTTGACAGGTATTGCATTTTCTATTTTATCAAAAAACTCCGGGCCAATAGGAGATAACCCGCTTAGCAGCTCGCTTGGCTTAAGCGCCTCAAGGGCCGAACTAAGCGCTGATATGGTCTCCCAGATTTCCTCCGCCAGAACAGCAGGATCATATGCAATAATTGTCTGCTTTATTGCAGAATGTATTTCTCCAAGTTCGGCGGCTAATCTTCGCGGATTTAAAATATCGATTTCCTCTTTCAAAACCGATGTCACCCTTAAGAAGCGCTGGGCCAGCATGCCAGGATTAAAAGTTTGCACAAGCTTTGAGAATCGGTTCATAAAATCTTTTAACGCATCCTCGCTTGCTTCAAGAAATTGGGGAGTTTTTTGCATAACCGTGGTAATCAGCGCATCAAGCTCTGCTGCAAGAGGTTCGGGATCAAGTGCTGCGAGAAAACCGTCCAGATCATTGCAAAGAGTAGCAAGGTTTGTCTTTTCTATAGAACGCGCTATCCTTTCAAGATGAGATCCCATAATTCCTGCTGCGGTTTTTGCCTCACCTTTAACGGCATTTGTCAGTAAAGCACGCGATGCACCAAGCTTTCTTCGCATAGAAGCAGGGCCGGCAAGCGCAACTGCGCGCAATGAGGTGTTAATATCAATTTCACCTGCCGATATGTTGACGGAAATTGCCGCCTGCGCAGAAAGCTGGGCTTTAGCCAAAGGTCTCAGCAGATCTTCCATCCACTGATATACCTGCCTGTCAATTTCCCACAAGGCAGAACTTAAGCGACGTATATCTCTTGCCAGACCGCCGCACAGATTATCAATGTAAGCTATGACATCTCCTGCAACGCCTTCTTCCAGATCATTTAAGATTTCACGAAGCTTATTGGGAAGATAGCCGAACAGTCGGATGATATCGCCGGGACGCATTTCTGATTCGGCAGGCGGTTCAGCAGGAGTACTTTCGCCGGAACCGGCCTGTACGCTTGCTCCGGGTACCATTTCGGCTATAGGCCCGGTAACGGCCTGTGCGGCCTGCTGACCGACCTCGTTAATTGCCCCCGCAGCGTTTCTTACTGTATTTTCAGGTGATGGAAGCGGTATGGAACCAAGAAGAGAATCATAGGCTTCTATAAGAGGAGCCATCAAACGCGCCGGAGCAACATAATCAACAGCATCAAGAACAGCCTGATAGGGCCCCCGTATGTTTTCGACTGCCGGGCGCGGATCAAGTGTGCCTACAAATTGGGCGGCTTCCTCCACTAAATTATCAAGACCTCCCAAAAGAGAAGAAAGGTCGAAATTTCTTAAAGTATCCAAGGCTTCGTTTATTTCATTTTCAAGAGAAGTTATAAGTTCGTCAGGGATAAGATTTGTTAAAAGATCGGAAACTGTCTTTAAGCTTTCATTTATGGTTGCTTCTACTTCTTCGGGTATTTTCATTTTTTCTGCGGTTTTGGCAAGCGGTTCGAAAACAGCATCAAAGTTAATATCTTCAATTGATGATACCAATTGATCAATAAGCGGTTTCATTGAATCAGGAAGCGGAAGAACGGTAAGAAGCGCTTCAGCGCTTTCACGTAAATCAGCCAGAGCGCTCTGAACCTGATCGGCAGCTTCTTCTATGCCAAGCTGATCTATGGCGCTGGTTGCAAAGTCTATAACGGATTTAAACTGAGATATCGCTTCGACGGCTTTTTCCAGATACTCCACCGCCTGTGAAGAAAGAGCATTAATTTCCCCGCCGATTGTCTGTAAAAAACCGGTAATATTGTCAAGTACGCCGCCGATCGTTTCTTCAACGCCTTGCAGAGCTGCCTGAATATCTGCGGTAATCGCCTCAGGATCAAGCTTTTCCTGAATGCTTTCAAGCAGACTCTTAACCATTTTTACGGGACCATCCAGATTTGCGTCACGGATAGCCTTTGCTATTGAAAACAGAAAATCGCGCAGGATGTTTCTGTACTCACGCAGATGAAGATCACTTAAAAGTCCACGTATCCAGTTTTCAAGTTTTGTTATCTGCTTTTCCACAGGATCAACCAGATATATCCTGATGTATTCTTCAAGGGTTTCAATCAACTGGGTGAGAAACTCTCCTATTATTTCAGGGGGCATATTTTCGATATAAAGCCTTATTTTCTCCATCTGCTCTTGCCATGAAGCAAACTGTTCGAGCACACCTGTTTCAGCACGGTTAAAAACATTGGAAACACCGGAAACTGTATCTGTAATCTGATCTATACGAAGTTGCCCCACCCTTTCGGCTACCTGCATAAGATCATTATTAAGCGAAGTAATAGTCTGCGCTTTTACTGTTTCAAGTTGCACAAGCGCTGCGGTCAGCTGTGTTACATTACCGGAAGCAGCAGCGGTTGTAACACCGTTTAGAGCAAGAATTAAACCGTCTGTTCTGCCGGTAGGCAAAGATATATCTGCTATTCCATCTAAAACTCCCGATACACAGGAACGTATTGAAGACAAAGATTCTATCGGGAAAGGATTAAGTATTTCAAGGGCAAGCTCTGCAATCTGTTGAGGATCTGAAATATGGCCGGTATCAACAATTTCAATAATCTGTTTAAACCTTGGAAGATCAGGATGAACAAACCTTTGCACATTCATAACAGAAGATGCAGTCTGAAGCATATCACCAAGCGAAAGGCCTAGTACTTTTCCAAGTTTTGCAGGATCATCACCCACTCCTTCAACCAGAGTGGCTATTATTTGGGCTCCGCTTTGTATCGCTTCCAGATATTCTCCGATAGGAAGAGAGTCGGTATCTATTGTATCGCCGATAGAACCGACAGATTCAATAAGCGGCAATAGAAGTTTTTCTGGTGAATCAAATTCTTCTTTCAGTTGGTTCAACAGCTCGCCAAGAGTTGACAACGCTGCATCGGCTGCTCCACGCTCAACAATACGCTGAAGATCTTCCGAATTGATCGAAAGTGAAATTGACTCCCTTGCGGAAAGAATTGCCGATAGATCAAGACTCTTTAAATCGTCGAGTAAGCTCATCGATTATACCTTAATTTTATATCTGAAAGGTCAACAGTGCAAAACAGGCTGCTTGACAGGACAGGGTTTTTTTCTTTAAATGAATTATTGGGAAATACGTTTGCCGGCAGATGTATAGACGTTTCTTCGATTGCCAGAATTTGAAAACCGTCTATAAAAAGAGGCCGTCCTTTCGGATCGGGATCAAAAACTGCAAAACGTATCAAAGGATTCGGATCACATACCCAGAAAAAACGACCGCTGACAGCCTTTACAGATAAAGCATCAGGCCACAATGATAATTCTGTGTCCTGAAAATCCGCCCAGGCAGTATGTAAAAGCTGTCCGGATTCTATTTTTATAATTTTTCCGGGACAAGCCGGCGTAAACAGTGTTTGCCCGGCAAGTGTTCCTATCTGTATTTCCAATTCGCATGACACAGGCGCACGGCCTATAATGCCGATTAAAGCTACCGGATAATCTTTGGATAATGGCGGATAAAATTTATGCGAAAATGCTTTTGAACCAAGAATCATTCCCGCAATATCACCTGTCTTATCAGGAACATCATCCGAAGCTTCTTCAAGTATTCTGATTCCATTATAACTAACTGTGAGGTCGGCATTTACTTCATCAGGAGTATCGGGAGACAGCTTGTCTTTAAGCAAAACCGGAATCGCTTCTCCAAAAAGTTCGGTGCGGTTTACGCCATCTATAGAATAGTAAAGCTCGCCGCTAACAGAAGGAGGTGTGATTTTAATCCTGGCCTCGTTGGAACTTATAAGTGAAAAGGCAACATCAATATCCTGATTATTATTTAAGGCGTCATTTAATGCAGCCTGAAGCGGCATTCGAAAGTCAATCATGACGGAAGAATTCTGCGAATCGAATTCACCCGGATATGCCCAGATTATTTCACCATTTGGCGCTACAAGTTTAATATCTGAAGGCAGGTTTGCCGCGATACCGGTTATTTTGGAACAGCGAAAGGCAACAGGCTCAAAGTCTTCCGGCTGATCATTTCTGACAATATTTAAGCGAACCTTATCAACAATGGTATCCGGAATGGAAAATACTGAGTTTGAAAATGTACATCCGATCAATGCCCCGGGCAATACTGCACGCTCAGGCGTTGCCGGTGCACAATAAACCGGTGTATAACCGCCTCTGCCGTCCGGTATGGATAACACCAGACGAAGTCCTCCGGAAGACAAAGCGCTTAAGGATGTTACCGATTCATAACCATCATTATCGGCAACTGCCGTATATACTTCCATATCCATTATTGTAAGTTTTTTCAGACGGGTTTTTGCACCAAAAGTTATTATGCAATTTTGGTTTGAGCCGGTAAAATTATGATTGAGTTCCCCAAGCTGGCGTTCATCTGCTGTGCTTTTAATAAAAAAGGATGCACACGATACGGATGCTTTTGTAAGCGCATCAACCTTTTGCCATGATATTTCGATTGGATAGCCCTGCGCATTAATATTTACTTCGGAAAAAGAAAGAACCTGAACAGCAGCATTACCCGCTGTTTGCTGATATTGCGCGTTGCTTTGTGCTATGGGGTTTGCAATTGCCATAAAAACCATCAATCAATTGTTGCAGTGATAGGAATCTTTTGTATCGGTTCTCCGGTTATACCGGGTGCTCCGACCGGCCAGAACCATCCCAGAGCTCCAATTCTTATTTCTCCATATTCGCGGTTGGTATCGGATAAGAGTGGCAGCGATGCTTCTTTGGGAACAAGGTTTTGTATAAGATAGCCCGGATCAGCATTCTGGGGTAAGGCAGAGCCGTTTTTTACTTCGTAGGCATTCAGGATATATAGTACGGATTCCACAGCCTGCAAACACTGACTCCTGCCACCCAAGTTTGATGGATAGCACAATAAAGAAACCATGCAGCTAAGATACAATACTGCGCGCGGATCATCATTTCCCGGAACAATTCGCGGGCGTTTATTTCCCATATCGGCTTCACCCGGTTTTACGGAAATCACACCGATAGAAATAACCGGCTTGTTGGACGGGTTGATGGCGCTACCATCAGATACAGCCACATTTCCTTTAAACGGGGTTTGCAGGCGCTCATTCAAAAGTTCTGCAAGGCCGTTTTGAAATTCGCTTATCATATCAAGCGATCCTTTCCGTCTTGAGCACCAACTCCTTAGCCTGTTCTACAAACTGGTATTTTTTGATACGATCCACAGAAACATGAAGAATTTCGGCAAGCTCATCATGGGAAAGCGCAGCAAGTTCTTTATAGGAATTGATATGAGCTTCATTAAGCCTTACCGCAAAAGTAGTCCCGATTCCATATACTTTTGTAAGATCATCCACTTCAAAGGAAGGTTTGACATCACCTGTACCGGAAGAAGTCGAATCAAGCACTGTTTTTAAGATGGAATCTTTTGCGTCTGCAATCTTCTTGTCAAGATCATTGCTAAGTGTTGAAATTTTTTGGTCAACAAGAATCCCCATTTGTTTTGCCACCGCTTCTTCGATAATTTGTTTGGGTTCGGGAATTTTCTTTAATACTTCTTCTCTTAATGAAGCTGCAATCCTTTCGGCCTGCTTATCAATTATCTCCCTTAAAGCAATATTGCTTTCTTCGTGCACCTTTTCCAGAAGGCCCTTTGTAGTGGCATCAATTAAGTTTTTTATAGCCGCATCAAGTTCTTCTTCAGTTACCAGTGTATTTTCAAGATCAGCCAGCCTTATTTCCAGTTTTGATGCATCCAGCAGTTCACCCGAAGAATTTGTAAGCCTTTTTCTTAGTTCTTCAACGCTTTTAATGCGGTTGTTAATTCCGGTCATATCGGCAACCTTACCGTCTATTTTAAAAGCATCGGCTGCTTCCATCACTGTGGCAAGTTCTTTATTAATCTCATTAAGCGATGTACGAAGCTGCACCACATCATCGCGACCGTCAGCTATACTTGTTACCTTCCGGTTTAATGTTGTAACCGAAGACTCGCGGACAATATCTTTTAAACTGACATCGGAGACCTGATTTCTGACTTTTTCCAGATCATTTGCCACCGAATCAATGCGGGTTACAATTGTTTGTGAATTTTTTTCAATTTTTAAAAGACGCGCCGTAATTGCAGGATCGCCCAGCGGGCCCTGTTCCATAAAATTGCGAAGTTTGGGATCAAGCCATGAAAGAGATACCTGTTCGGTATGTGTATGCGGTACAACAGTTGGTTCCATTTCGCGGGCAAGAAGTGTCTGCGCCAGAGATATCAATGTTCTTGCCAGCATGTTCCAGTCCTGAGATTGAACCGGATCACCTGCTTGCTTTTCGGCAAGCGGCTGCAAACTTTTAAGAAGTTTCTGCAGACGTTCCAGATCGGCAGGCGTTGTCATTTTATTCCTCCCTTAGATGTTGTATTACCCACAGCACCCGTAAATTTTGATCCACCTGTTGCAGCAGAACTTTTTCTGTAAGTATTGATTTCCTGTTCGGCATTAACTACAGGGCCGGTTTCGGCATAAAGGTTGGCCATCTGCATTGTTTTCTGAACCGCTTCTTTGCTGATAAAAGCATCAGCCTGGTCGCCCTTGGCAACTGCCATTTCATTGACCTGAGCAAGCAGGAAACTGCCGGTGGAAGCAAGCTTCTGGGTAAAAAGTATAGTATTTGTCTGCGATATTTCTTCCATCTCTTTTACACGGTTTATTACCCGTTCCCGAACCTCGTTGGATGCTTCGGCTGCATCAAGCGTATCTTCCACGTTTTTCTTGAGATTGGCCATTTCAATTTCTCTTTGCAGTTCCAGAAGGCTTTTTCCGTAGGCCTCGGAAAAACGTATGAGGTTACCCTGAACTTCTGCGATCTTTTCAGCAATTTCAGGATGATCATGACCGCGCGGTGAAACAAGGTTTGTCAATTCCAAGACCGCATTCGACAGGTCGGAAACCGCATCTACCAGCATATTCCAGTCATTGCTTCGGATAACTTCACCGGGCGCCTTGGGACTAAGGGGTTTTACCATCTCAGCCGATTTGGTCGCGGCCTGCTGGATTGGTGTAAGATCAACATCAGGAATATCTCTGAGCGGCGAATCCTTGAACAGATCTTCCGGTACCGGAATATGGACAACTGTAGGTTGCTTTTGAGGATAAAGCCTGATCCGCCGCTGGTCTATCGGGTTAATCAGGTTTGGGTGAATGACCTTTAACTGATAAAATCCCGGGTTAAGATCACGAACGGTCAACGAACCGTCGCGAAACGGTTTTCTTTCTATTTTAGTCCCGGTGCTTTCTTCGACCAGTTCAAATTTTACATCGCGGTTCGCAGCGGCAAATCCGCGCATTTTAAAACTAAATGATGGCATAACAAACGCCTCCTGGTTTTATAATTAAGAAGTAAATTCAAGCGGCTCCGTTCTGATGACGGATTTTTTACGTATATGTTAAATTCAATACCACTGCAAATCCCCATAAGGAAAAGATACTTCCCAGAACATAGTCAGTTCGTGATCGTCTCCTTTGGACATCGGGGCAAAAATCACCCTGTTGTAAAGTACCGAAGTGCTTTCGTTCTTTGCTATAAGACCGGCTTCCCGGATCATCCCTACAGCAGCTGCTGCGGGAAGCGTCCCACGCACCTTGACCGTATAAACACGTTTTTCGGCATTATGTTCAATAGCAAAAGACTGCGGCGGCAGAGCCACTTCGGTTTCCCCGCTCAATGACCCGTAATCGCTGTTTTCATCATTGATCAAAGCAGTTGTGTCAAAACTGTCGGGCTCCTCCATATCCGATGTTCCGACCCCCATATGACTTATCGGGAACCCCTGCCCGGAAAACAGGCGGGCGATCATTTCACCGCCTCCCTGCATTACGGCATTTTCAACCGTCTGCCGTTCTACAACTTTACCTTCCCGGTTGCGAAGCTCGATTAATAAACGTCCTTTCATGGCATTTCCTCTTTTTCAACTGAATTTTACTTCCTCAAATTTTGATTTCCCGAATATAGCTCCGGTCTTGGGCGGTGCATCCCTTCCGGTCGGACCGTAAGAACTGAATGTTTTGGGCGAAACATCCCGCAAAGTATCGCGCTGATGCTGAACCTCGGTAAAAGGAGCCAGGCTTACCGCGGCCTTTATTCCGGCGGCTTTAAGACTGTTAACGCCGTTTTGCAAAGAAAAGATTAATCGCCTGCGTCTTGTTTCTGCAACATCTTCTCCTGCTTTGCGAAACCTCATAATACCTCCGGACAGGCTGACGGCAAAAGATGCCGGAACCGCTTCGTACCAGGCTGCGGTAAGTTTAATAACCGGCTGCTGATAAAATAAAGACTGGTCGAAGGATGTTTCATCCAGCCGCCCCTGATGCATTATGGTGTCGGCAAAAGCCAGAAGAAAACGGTCAAGGCCTGTCCTGTCATAGTGGGCGACCGGAAGAAACCAGAGCCTGTTTTCTCCCCGGACAAGTTTAATAGCCAGAGTCTTTTCATCAAACTGCTCATCACTCCATGGCATACCGGGTTGATATCCGGTAATCGAGCGAAGTTTTTTTGTAACATCCTCTCCTTCAAGGGATGCCCCGGCAATGCCCGATGGACCGGCTGTTATCCACAAACGCTTGCCGGGCGGTATTTCGCCAAGATAAATAAGCGCCTGACCTGTTGTGATATTTGCGCAAACAGGGACATACTCAGGTGTCGACGTTATACCCGTATAAAGCAGGTGAAGACTAGTATCATCTATGCCGCGCTGATTGATTGTGAATTGATGTAAGGGTTCGATTCCTCCATTTTCAGGTATATATTTGTATTTTTTAATTTTCGGGTTTTCGATAAACCGGGCCGAATCTTCACTCTCAGTTTTGTCCTCTTCCCGCCAGCCACGTATCGGCGGAACAAAAACCGTATCCACTGCATCCTGATAAAGGTTTATGTATTCCTCGATAAATGTCTTAAGGCCATAAACAGTTGTTGTCCCGTTTTTAAGCCAACCATTGCGAAGCGCATGAACCCATGCCCTGTATTCCCCAAGATCCTGCCAGCTTTCACGCTCAATACCCAATACTGAGGCAAGCTTTTCGGCTTCGGATACTTCTTTTGTGCTGTCAAACCAATGCGACTGCTGAATACCAAGCATGAGTTCATCAAGAATTTCAATCTGAAGACCGCAAAGCGCCAGAATCCGGCCGACCAGATCCCCTTCCCGGTAAAGCAAAGGCAGACGTGAGAGCATACCACCGGTATGAGACATATTTAAGAACCTTCCCTTATTTCGATGTTTATTTCATCACGTTTAAAAGTATCTTCCTGATTTGGAACATATTCTCCCAGACCATCTGACAGCTGGAAAAAGCTATCCTGCACTTCAACGGTAATTAACGCTTCTTCACGAATAAGGACAAAACGGGTATCATCACGTATGGCTGCCGCCATAGCATCAACGGTAAGTGGTGACTGAGGACTTCTTGTTGCAAGAAAACCATCGAAAGCCATAGTAATACTTTCATTAACTTCCTGTCCGGTAACACCGGGTTCAAGATCAAGAGGAAGAAATGCGCTTACTGTAATAGTCTGTGCAACAGGTGCAGGCGCTTCTTCAGGCTGGATCAGAGGAAATTCAAAAGGTTCCTTCACATCAAGTATCTCATTTGTTGCAAGGCTTAAGCTGTCTGCAGGAGGACTGCCTTCGCATATAAGAGATACGGCAGTATCAACAACCGCCGGATTTTCCAGCACCAGCGCCGCCAGTTTAGCCTGTCGGACCGAACCTCCTGCCGGAAGCGTTGAAAGATGATTTTTAATTTTTTCCTGAATTTCTTTTTTAAGCAGCCCTGTACTTTCTTCCGGCAATCCTCTTCCGGCAAGAGTCAAAGATATTGAAACCGAAACCGGTTTTCTGACAGCTTCTCCCTGAATAATTCTGACACCGGCTGGCCTGAGTTCCTTTAACCTGCGCTGAACCTCTTCAAACACCTCATCCGTTTTGTTGCTGTATGCGATTTCAACTTTAAGTTCACCGGGGACATCATTTGGAAATTCCGTGATGGAAACACTCTGAACTCCTTCTATCGACAAAAGACCGAATTTCATGGCATCAAGTGTGCCATGTAAAACCCCATGCAAAGCACCGGAAGTTCTGCGTCTCAATTCCTCGTCCGATTCACGGACGGAAAGGCGCCTGGCCGGTTTAGGATTTGTTATTTCTGCTATGCCGGCGATCAGAACTTCCGGCCGGTTTAAAGTATTTTCAGCAGCTTCTTTTGTGCCGGGGCCTTCTCCACCGGCCGCCACTTCCCGTGATTGTTCATACGGTTCAAGCACAAGTGAGCTAAGTGTCATATATCTGTTGTTATTTCCGTCGCTGACCACTGTGCCTGCCGGTATTGTTATACGTCCGGCAGATCCAAGTATACGTGAAAATTTCAGATTAACAACCGGATGACCGGCAGGCATACGATTTACACCTATAAGCGCCACAACTTTATCCAGGGCATTGTCTGTTGCGGTTTCTAAAAAAGCCGATTTATATACAAAATCCAGCTGTTGCTCGGTTGTTGCAAGTTCACGCCCGAAAGTTTCCATCATTGTTCTCGCAACCGAGCCCACGGTGACATCAGTAATCGGTGTAGGTTCGGTTGTGACCGGATAATAATTTATGATCAGGGTAGACCCGGCATCAGGCATACGGTTCCGGTCGCGAAACTTTACTGAATCCAAGCCTTCATTTCCGGTGGCGATCAGTTCATAATCATTAGGAGTGTAACGGATTTTAGTTTCCACACCTTCCGGATCAACTCTGATTTCTTCAATGTGAGATATCCGCCGGACAGGGCGTTTGGAAAGTTTCTGCAAAATAATCGGCTCATTTATACCTGCCTCAACAGTTAAGGTTTCCCTCACGGTACCGCCCGTCATGGTGGTAAGCAGATCTCGTACAAGTTCTTCGTAAGTTCGAGGGGTAAAACTCATATACTGACCTCTAAAGAGAGTGTTATGGTTTCTTTTTCATCAAGCGGACTCACTTCCAGATGGAAAGCAAAGCTTGACGGCGTTTCTGAGCTACGGTCAAATATAACCCTTACAGCCTTAGCCTTAACTCTTGGTTCCTGCGCCACTGTTTCAAGAACATACAACCGGCAAAGGTTGCGGAGTGCTTCGGTTTTACGGCAACCTATAAGCTCGTGCAAACGGGAGCCATATTGCGCATGACCTAAAGACTTTAATGTTCCCCGTGGGGTTAATAGTCTTAATATCAATGCCTGTGCAATCAATACCCGGTCTGAGACCGTATCCAGATCAATTACTTGTGTTGTTTTACCTTTTCTCCGGGTAACAATATCAATTTCGGCGGCATCATGAGCCGTCAGCCAGGGAACAACAAAAAGATCGGTGCCAAAGTTTTGTGCCATAACTATCCTATAAAAACTGTTCCTGCTGCAATTATCTGACCCACAGGCGCATCAGCAGGATCATTGCAGGTTTTAACCGGATCAGCCTGCCGGGCTGCGGCTTTGCCGCCTATTTTGACAGTCATGCTTCCCATCATAACAGTACCTTTGTTTGCCGGTGGTTTCTGAAAAGAAGTTCCAGGCGGCGTGGGCATATGCGCAGGCTGGTTCGATGCAGTGGAATCCACAACCGCCGCAGCCTTGCCGCCTATTTTAACCGTTTGTATGCATCCTGAGTCAATCATGCCGTTGAAAGGATGCGGCAGGGGCGTAGGCACAGGACCTGCGCCTGTCGGCACCATAACTATATGGGTATCAACTCCGGTTACAGTACAATTTTGTGTTGCAGCAGGCATTCCCATTAATTTATATCCACCTTTGCTCCTGAAATTTTTACCTGTGATTGTCCGCTGATTTCAATTTCCTGGGCCTCAATGGTAAGTTTTGTTTTAGCGGTCATTGTAATATCACCGTCTTTTTTCATAACTATAGTCGATCCGCCCGCTCCAAGCTCGGCTCTGCCACCACCTGCCGTTGTAAGAGTAAGATTCATATCTCCTACTTTTACGGCAACCGAGTCTTTAAGAATTTCAAGACTCACATCTTCAGACAGAGTAAGAGTTAAACTGGGTTTTGCACGAGTAATTTCAATATTTAATTCCGGTTCATCATTTCCTGCAGGAAGCCTGAGAACTATGTTGTCATCGTTATGTTCCGGAGGCTCTTTTGCCGGAGTATAAAGCTGCCCCACAACAACCGGAGCATGATAATCTCCATCCATAAAAATTACTACTACAACATCATCTACCGCCGGAATGGAGGCAAATCCCATCGCCCCGGTAGCAATAGGCACACGCGGAAAAACAAGGCCCGTATCGCGCATTTTTACGCTTACCGCATAATCCGGATCTTTATCTCCGGCAGGAAATAATTCAAGCACGATACCAATACCTGCGCTTGCCCGTGATCCTGCTTCATGCCTTGCAATTCGGCTGATACTGTCAAATAATGATGAACTCAAATCAAGCCTCCGGCAGATGATAGGCTGCTGCTGTCTGAAGTAATTGCTTCAATGGTTGTAACACTTAAGCTGTGAGCGCTTAAATGATGACTTAATTTTGTACAATACCAGGGACCTTGTGAAAGATTATCCGGCATCTGCTGTGCGCTGAAACAAGCACCTGGCCGAAGAGCAGGCATTACAAGCGTTTTTGCCTCCATCATGCTTGCATAAGCTCCCTGGCGGCTGTTAAGACTTTTTTTCGAAGTGGTAACGGCATCAGGCGTTCTTAACATATGTACGGGAACCCAGCGTGCATCATTACCCGGTTCCGGAGCATCCGTGGGAATCGGTTTTGCAGTTGGCCGCTTTGCATCAGCTGCATCAATTGTTCCGGCCGGGCCGCTGCCTGTGGCAATAATCTGATAAGCAACCGGAACTTTGTTTTTGGTACAATACTCCCTGATTTCCCGGCCAAATGTCAGGTTTATATCCGAATCTGAAGGCCAGGTTGTGGCTGTGAGAGCACCTTGTGCCGATACAGCAGCATAACCTCCCGCATGTTTTACCAGATCGGCGATGTGTTCGGCGCTTGTACGATTCTGATGCGCAATATAAAATGCCGGTTTAATATCAACATCACACTTATCAATGTCCACGCCGCAGTCTGCTGCAAGAGTCTTTACAATTGTAGCAGCATCCTGTTTATCAAAGGTTTTTGCCGGACGGGCTGCATTAAGAACGAAACCTGCATCGGCAACTATAACTTTTGTCTCATATATGCTTTTATGCACCAGATAAATTTTGCCGGTAAGTACTGTCTCCATACCGTCTCCGCCATCTATACTGATGACTGCATCATCTCCGGAAGAAGCATCCATCTGCACCGAAGCCGGCATTATGAGCTCTGCCTGGTTGACTGCCGGTAAAAGCGCAAGAGTGATATGGGCAGAAATAATATGCTCGTTGTAAAGATAATTACCAAGCCTGGCTTCTATAACTATGCTGCGGATACTCATGAGAAAAGCTCCGTCAGGTTTGACATTCCGGCGCCAAGCTGGTCGGCAATGGGACTTAAGTTATCCGCAACATTCTGGATCGGCTGCAAAATTCCGTCTACCGAAAGACCGTCCAGATCGGCAAGGGCACCCAGTTGATCAAGAAGATTCATTGCACCATCAAGCGCGCCTGCGATATCACCTGCCAGATCGGTTAAATCACCCATGATATCGGTATCAAAGCCAAGATCGCCGAAGCCGAATCCATCCAGACCACCAAATCCCGAAACTTCGGCAGGAGGAGGAAGAGGCGGGCTTTCTGTCAGGCTTAGCGAATATGTATAATAATTTGGCCGTCCTGCTGTTTCGTAAACCTCAAAACGATTTATTATAACATGCGCAATATCAAGCGCTGTGGTAATATCTGCTGAAAAAGTGAGTTCTTCTCCTGTTTGCGCCGCTGTTTGCAGAGTCTCAAGGTTTTCTGAGACTTCTTCACCGAAAAGCACTCCTTCAATAAATATCCTGTGCGAAGGGCGGCCATTTCGCTGGTGAACTTCGCCATCAAGACCCGGAATGCGGGCCGAAATAAATCCACCTTCAATACTGTGCTTTATGGAACTGATATATTCCAAAGATATATCGCCTAAAAGCGGAACAGGACGGCTTGAATCCTCGTTGCTCATCGGTCAATTCCTCTAAGATCGGCTTCCTGATGCAAAAGTTCTGCAATTTGATCCGCCGGGTTCAGAAACGGATCTGAACCTTTATATAAAGGACCGGTCATTGACGAATCGGGTATTGTATTCAGGGTTCCGGATCGCTCTTTTAAAAAATGCATATTTTCCGGCACTGGAGATTTTGTTGCCATTTGATTTATCAATCCGGTATTTTGTTTTTTTTCATCTTGGGCAAATTGAGCTAAAGCCTTGTAAGCATCGGGAGGCGTTCCGGATTTGTCTGGCGCAAAGCCTGTATTTTGTAATATTAAAGGTGCTGATGGTTTCATATCGGAGATTTGATGATTATCTGTTTCCGGAAACATAACTTTGGGCAAAGTACTTTCAGAATTTTTCTTATCAGCATGTGTTTGTTTAAAATGATCAGACTTTATGTTTTGTTTTGGTGAAGAAATCAAGGGGGCCTTGTTCTTTCCCAGTGATACGATAAGAGCAGGAAATGAACGGCTTGGTTGTAAAGATGTAGTAAGCACATCAGGCTTTAATGAAGTTTTATCTTCATACGCGCTATACTGATTAATATCTGTTTGCATAAGTTTATCATTTGATACAGAACTTTGTTCCGAATAAGCGGCCAGGCTGCTTTTTTCAGTTTTGCCGGACAAAGAACCGGCCGGTTGATCTGCTTTATTTTTTTGAGATCTTTTTAAACTTTTCAGCTCAGGCCGGATAAACGTTTTTGGTTTTATCTGTTGCTTTGTTTGTAAAATATTTTCCTTAACCACCTGATTATTATCTGCATGAACAGTACCAACAGAAAATGGAGCACAGGTCGTACCTGTTCTTTTTTCAACCTGGCCGGTTTTCAGGTTGTAAGTATGCAAATTATTCTGAACTTGCGAAGTTTCTTTTTTCTCCGTCCCAGGTTTTAAAGACACTGCATGCTTTACGTCCTGTCTTTTCTCTGACAAACCGCTTTCTTGTATTTCAATCCCGGATGAAATATTTTTATCTTCAGGTGGGCTATCAAAAACAAAAGAATTTGTTTTATCATTCGATATCTGTTTTTTTACGACATGTGTTTCTTTGTATGAAGCAATATCATATCCTGCTGTTTTTGCTGATAACGAAGAACTTTGCTCAGAATAATCCGGCAATGGCTCATCACATGCTTCTTTTCTTTCATTTCCGGCAATATCCTGATCCTGAATCATTGTGTTCAAATCAGAAGAGATGTTCCCTCTTTTAAAAATAGATACCGCCAGTTGATATTTGAGGGATAACAGCGATTCTTCTTTCGAAGGGGCCAGAAGAATAGTACGCCAGGGTGTGCTGCTGCCGGAAATTTGCATACATAAGGAATCAATATGTTTTGCCGGGTAGCTGTCGATAATTTCGGCAGACCAGCCATAAGCCCTTGAAACTACATGAGCTGTTTCGGCAAAAGGCACAGCATCCTTTCCAGCTCCTGCAAGGTGCAGTGCAATTATTTCTACAATATCACGTTCAGCTACACCGGGGCTGACAGTTGCCATATGAGCTACTGTGGCGCCCAGAAAATCGGCATATTTTGCGGCATGACGGGAATTAATATGCGCCGCCGTACGTTCACCAAAGGTAATCTGCCGCAAAACCGGCCCGTCTTCTCCGCCGATGCGCAGATCACCTTTGTTCCCGATGGCGCATACTTCAACCCGAACAGGACCGATAATTGCTTCGCCCCGGTTGGTGTCAATTCTTAGCGTCATTTTATAAACCGCAGCCTGTTATCCGAGTTCTTCGCGTACGCGTGTAGCAGTAAATGTGTAAACCGCCGAGCCAACACCTCCGACATCAAGTTTAAAGGTTTTTTCGCTTAAATAACACTCATCAAAAGATACTGTCATTTGTGTTTCACCGTGGCGAAGCTGAGAAGTGATCTGGAATGCCGTTTCACCGACAATCTGATCCAGACCCGGGCTTGTCGAATTTACTGTAAGTCGTCCTTCAACATACTGGGGGCCGGAAATCATACCGATACGTTCGGCTCTTCCCAAAGCATAAACGTTGTCTCGTTCCTGGTGGTTGCGGTATTCGACTGACTGGACACCTTCTATTGGCTCTCCGTTGATCAGAACACTGCTTTCATTTGCGGCAAATATAGTAGGCACGTTATCCTCCTGTTCTAATTTTTAACACGTATTGTGGCATAGATATAATCGATGGCTCTTACCGGTCTTATGGCTATGTCTATCCTGACAATACCCTGAGCAAAATCCTGCTGTGTTGAATATACATCAACAATAAATGCCGGGTCCTTCCCGTCGGTTGACGGAACAATAGCTCCTTCACGCTCCATTCTGGTGAGCGTTGCAAAGATTTGCTGCTTTAAGGCGGTTCGGGCATCTTCGGAATTAAGCTGACCAATGAAATTTTCCGATATTGCCTTGGTTTCGCGAATAGCTTTATCTGCTACGCGCGTTACCGAGATCTGATCACCGATTGTATTTAATGCTCTTAACACCACAATCCCACGGCCTGCCCGCTCCTGAACAACCAAAAGATTTGTTGTTGAACTCAAAAGACGGTTCAATTCGCTTTCCCGGTAGGATGAGGGATTTATATCAAACAGGGGCACTGTTTTAAAAGTTGGCGATTCTTTGGGATTCATGCGGCCAACCATTCCGGCAACAGCTCCTTCCGCACGACTTGGCGCAATTAAAACAAAACGACGATTACGCACAGCCGATGCATGATCTTTGATTTTATCAAGACTCGCTGCTTCCGTTGGTGTTACCGAACCGAAGGCTATGCAGGGTGAGCCGTCATCGGCCATTTTTACCGCATGGGCAACAAGCGACTGATGGATCTGTATGACTTCATTATCCGCACGCGCAGGCTCTATCGATGCGCAGATAAGATCTATGCGGGGATCTTCTGTCAACAGATCTATCGCATCATTATAATCATTTGCGCCAGGCGATGTGCCATCTGTAAATATAACCGGCCCGCTGGTTGCAGTCGGAAGCCGTTTTCCTGCCGCAAGAGAACTGGCGGCACGTATACGGATCAGACTGCTCTTTGCCAGAAGAACAAAAGGCAGGTAAAGGTCGCTGTCAGGATTCATTGTCAGGCCCGCCAGCTCTTCCTGTAATGCAGCGCCGCGGTATACCTTGATGTTGATTGTTGATGTTGAATCAGATACTGTCAGTACTGCACGCAGCCCGTCAGGCTCTGCATCCTCTTTAGGAAGAAGCTGAAAGAGAGTTGATGTATCACCGTCAACAAGCACATTAATAGGTGTACCGGGAGCATCGAAAATATATGTGCCTTCAGCCGGTAATGCATTTTGAAAACCTGCATCAAGCGCTACCACAAGGTTTGATTTCTGGTTGATGGTATCAAAAAGATCGTCAGGCTGCCCCGGTGCTACACGTAAATCGGGAAATGTTTCAACAGCCGCACCATCGACTATAAGATACAATGTAACTCTCACGATATTGCCTAACGCATCCCGAATTGTACGAACCTCGGCTGAAAGCTTATCAGCCCATTTGCGGTTAAAACGGCACTTAAGAAGCACAGCCGGAACCGAATCTTCGTTAAGCAGAGTAAGTATTGCCGCACTGCCGCCACTTACTGCAGAAACAATAACTTCGCTTGCACCGTTTGACAGAGCGTGCACCGCCTCTTTCATGCTGTGTATGGTTCCCGGCCCAATAAGCTGCTTGAGTTCGGAAACTTTTGATACACCAATAAGACGGGTGGTTACGGGCGGACGATCAACAACTCCGGCAATACCGATAATACCGGATGGCGCGGGTAAGGGTGGAAGGACATCAAATTGTGCTTCAACACGGACACCGGGAACTACAAGAGTAGACATACTACCTCCTTAGTGTGTTTAGGGTAGTGGGTTAAAAAGCGGGTTAGAATAAAAAGTATAAAGGATAACTTTTCAGGTTTCAAATCTATTACAATGATTTATTTTTGTCAATAATTTTGTTATTCGGAAGCATGAAATAAGGAATAACTTATGCTGGTAAAATTTCACGGATGCCAGCTTATCTTACTTAACACTTAATAAGCAAATATATTGAAATTTAATTAATTTCCCTATAAAAGCAAAAAGTGTACACATATAAAATAAAGGCTTTACACAAAAGTTTAGCAAAAGGCCGTAAAAAACTATTATAGGAGCCACTTTCAAAACGTTTCAGTTTGGTCAAGGTCAAAGGCGGGCGAAAATTTTAACCAAATGAATACATTTAGTGTTTCGAGGATAGCGCTATGCTTCACTGCATGCAAAATTTGAGCCCAACGCATAAATCGGCCTAAATGGAACTTTTTGAAACTGGCTCACAGGTGAGTCAATATGTCATTTCAGCCCGGTATTATAGAAATTATACTTCCCGATTGGATTGATGCTTTCATAAACAAACACCCTGCTTTTATTTCATCAATTGAGGATCGCATGTCGTTTGTTATAAAAGCTTCACAACTTAATGTTTCCAGAGGTACAGGTGGTCCTTTTGCAGCTGCAATATTTGAGTCTGAATCCGGAAAATTACTCTCACTGGGTGTAAATTTGGTTACCTCAGGAGGTTTATCTATTCTGCATGCGGAAGTATTGGCTTTTGCACTTGCACAGAAAAAAGTCGCTACATACGATCTTGGGGGTGCGAACTTGCCTTCTCACGAGCTTGTGTCCAGTACAGAACCATGTGCTATGTGTTTAGGTGCAATTGCCTGGTCCGGAGTACGAAGAGTTATTACCGGTGCCAGCGATTATGATGCAAGAATAATCGGTTTTGATGAAGGACCAAAAATCAAGAACTGGAAAACTGAGCTTGAGAATAGAGGGATTGCCGTCATATGCGATGTAAGGCGGGAAGAAGCGGCAAAAGTTCTTCTTGATTATTCCTTGCAAGGAGGGAAAATTTATAACTCGCGGGAGGCCGGTTAAAGGCTTTTCAGCCATATATTATTTATATATTTATCTGTTTATATAAATAATGCACTTCTCCCCATTTATAGGTTTGAAAAGTAAGATTAAAAATTAAGAGCATTGACATAGCTGCAATTTATTCTTAAGATGCAGAAGAATCTCGTTAGGGGGGCCGTCAAACGGCTGAGAATCGACTCTTAACCACCTGATCAGGATAATGCCTGCGAAGGGAAACGAGTTTTTTTGCACTTAGCTTTAAAATCTGCCGTTTCTCATGATAACACAAATGCATTACTCCCCCTTTTTGATAGCCTGAACTTAGCGGTAACAGCTATATACCCAGCTGGCATTACCCGGTATAAACAATAAAATAAGAAGAAAGAAATATGACACAGCTTGAAGATGCTTTAAACGGAAAAATAACCGACGCCATGAAACAGGTAGCAGAATATGAAGGAATGATTGGCGAGGAAATACGCGCAGGAGTTGCAACAGGAGAGATTGTAATCCCGAAAAACATTAATCATGATTTTAAAGCACGGGGGGTGGGAAAAGGGCTTAAAACCAAGATAAATGCAAATATAGGAACATCTCCCAGCCATTTTAATCTTGATGAGGAGTTAAAAAAACTCGACGTGGCGGTTGATGCCGGCGCCGATGCTGTTATGGACCTGTCCACCGGTGGTGATATTTCTCTTATTTTAAAAAAAATACTTGAACACTCCAAGGTAATGATCGGTACTGTTCCTGTTTATAAATCTGTTTCTAAAAAATTTTTGGAAGGCAAAGCAAGTACTGAGTTAACTGTAGATGAAATTTTTGATGAAATTGAAAACCAGGCTAAAATTGGAGTGGATTTTGTTACTGTTCATTGCGGCATCACCCGTCAAACTGTAAATGTGCTTAAAAATTCCAACAGGTTGATGGGAATAGTATCCCGGGGCGGAAGTCTTATGACCGAATGGATACTTGTCAATGAGAAGGAAAACCCGCTTTATGAATATTATGACCGCCTGCTTGATATCGCCCGCAAATATGATGTCACACTTTCTCTGGGAGACGGCCTGCGCCCGGGAACTATCTGTGATGCAGAAGACAGAGCCCAGATTTGTGAGCTTGTGGTTCTTGGAGAACTCGCACAGACAGCAAGAAAAGCAGGGGTCCAGGTTATGATTGAAGGCCCCGGTCATGTTCCGCTTAACCGGATTGCTGCTGATATGAAGCTCCAAAAACGTTTATGCGGAAATGCTCCATACTATGTTTTGGGCCCGCTGCCAACAGATATAGCGCCCGGTTATGATCACATTGTTTCAGCCATAGGCGGTGCAATTGCCGCAGCAAACGGGGCCGATTTTCTGTGTTATGTCACGCCTGCCGAACATTTAAGCCTGCCAACGATCGATGATGTGCGGGAAGGAGTAATCGCCTCCAAAATTGCCGCTCATATCGGAGACATAGAAAAAGGAATAAAAGGGGCTTGGGAGCGTAACGAAAAAATGTCACACGCCCGCAAACGGTTTGACTGGAAAACCATGTTCGAACTATCGATAGATCCTGTTAAAGCTTGCAGGATAAGAAACAGCAGCGAAGATAAAAACAGAGACGTATGTACAATGTGCGGTGATATGTGCGCCTTAAAAACTTATGAACGTGCGATGACGAACCCGTCTTTACATAAAAAATAATGTAACCGGTACCTTTCCAAATTATAGATGTTGGGGAGGTGAGCGAGCCCTTTAGTGTGAGCTCGCGGAGCCTCCCCAACTCTATAACTTGGGACATCAGAGTTATAGTCAAGAGTTGTGTATGGAATAATTAGGTGGCGATCCATTTTTTTTCAATTCCATTCACAAATTTGACTCCTTTAATTACTTCAGCCAATCGTTCAGGGCAGTGGAGACGTAACCATTTTTTCTCAGCGCACTCACAAAGTTTAAATGCCATAGTAATTACAGTTGTTGC
>NZ_JBAMMY010000224.1:0-26648 GCF_051233685.1 Desulfobacterium sp. N47 | reverse complement strand
ATCATTAAGGTGAAACTGGTCGATATTGCCAATAAGCAAGAGGTCTATAATTCCGCTGTCCTTACCTTCGGCATAATCATCAATAAGGTATGCACGTTCAAGTTCTCCAAGCCTTCCCACTATACCGTCTATAACCTGGTCGATTCCCATTACCTTGCCAACCATTGATTTAAGCTCAGGAAATATCGGATGATCCTTATTTGCCATATATTGTATTTTGCGACCTATTTTTTCTGATATTAATAGGTTGGTATTTGTTAGTTGATTTAGTTCTTCACGTATTGAATTGCTTGAAACATCAAATTCTCTGGCAAGTTCTCTAAGATATGATTTTGCTTCAGGATTAAAAAAAACCTGATTATAAGTTTAATCCTTGTTTTGGATGATATTAAACCTGAAAACAAATTCTCCACAAAAAAACTCCTTTATGAGTAGTTATACTACTCATAAACAATTTAGAAATACCTGTCAAGAATTTTTAATATTTTTGTAAATTATTCATCTGCCGGATTGCGCTTCATCATTCTTAATTTCAGTGTACGAAGATATACACGTCTCATTATTTGCAATTAGCATGCCTTGCGTATGAAGCTTTTTATAAAGCTGTCTGAATTATTACTTTAGGCAAAGTCAAGGGATATAATCAATATAACTTGTTAATATTATGTATCAATAGGTCTTATGAAGAGGTTTGTTTTCTGGATATATTCGACACTATAAATTTGCTTTTTATGAGATAGTCAACATAATGACGGAATTTATAAAATCCGTCATTTTTTAAGCAGGCTGGATATCGCCTCAAGAGCCATATAATATCCCAAATGACCGAAACCGCACAGAGTTCCTGTTGCAATATCCGATATCATGGATTTATGACGAAACGGTTCTCTTTTAAAAATGTTTGAGAGGTGTATTTCAATTATTGGCACTTTAAGCAAAAGCAGAGCATCTCTTACAGCGATGCTTGTATGTGTATAAGCAGCCGGATTAATGATAACTCCATCATAATTCAATGAAGCATCCTGAATTTTATCTACAATCAATCCTTCATGATTAGACTGAAAAGTATCTACAATAACACCAAGTTTTTCTCCAAGCTTGACAAGGCCTTTATTGATATCAGTCAGAGTTACGGTTCCATATTTATCAGGCTCTCTCGCACCAAGCATATTAAGATTCGGGCCATGAATAACTATAATTTTCTGCGATTCAATTCTTTGTTCCAGTTGTTTTTTAATATTTTTTTTAATGGCCATAATCATTATTCCCGATGTTTTTAATTTAAAGCAATTTATGAAATTACCAAATTCGGTTAACTTAATATGTTTCGTATATTAATCAATTCCTGACGGAGTTCTTTGACTACACCGGTTATTCCATCTGAAGATTTCAGCGAAGATTTGCTTTCGGATATATCCGAATTAAGATGTTTGATTGCTCCCTGGATTGTAAACTTTTTATCATAAAGCAGGTGTTTAATTTTTAAGATAAGCTCGACATCACTTTTCCTGTAATGCCGCTGTCCGGCAGGTGTTCGTTTTGGATTGATTTTTGGAAATTCAGTTTCCCAGAACCGTATAACAGAAGATGGCACGCCAGCTATTTTGCTGACCTCACCTATTTTAAAATATAGTTTATCCGGTATCTGTATTTCAGGATATGGATTTTCTTGCATCTTAATCACTCAGGCTTGAAAACTTGTTTATCAGGCCGGCAATGATGCACCAAATTTATTGATTAGCCTGTCTGTAATAATTTTATGTGTATTATTAACCTCATCATCTTCAAGGGTCTTTTCCGAAGATCTGTAGGTTATCCTGATTGAAACACTTTTCTTTGCTGATGGAATCGGAGCGCCTTCGAAGATATCGAACAGATTGGCGTTTTCTATAAGCTTTTCACCGATACCCTTAATGTTATCTATGATAGACATCGCTTCAATATCTTTATCTATGATTATTGTGATATCTCTTATTGCAGAAGGATATTTCGGCAACTGTTCAGACATCTTTGAAAGATTAGAAAGTTTAAGAAGGCTGTTGCAGTCTAATTCAAATATGAAAGCTGCCTGTTTCAAATCAAAATTTTGAAGGACCCCGGAATCCAGTTCTCCAACAAGTCCTATTGTCTCTTTCCCTGCGACAATCTTTGCAGTATAACCATATCTTGTATAATTGCATAATTCAAATGATAATTTTGTAAATACAGCATTATCGATATTCAAAGCGTCCAGAATAGCTTCAGCAACACCTTTTATATCATAAAAATCACAGTTAGTTTCTTTGGTATACCAGGCCGGATTATAGCGGTCGCCGGTCCACAAGCCGGCAATCATTTCAATTTCTTCAGGAAGACTGTTTTTATCTTTGTTTAAAAATATTTTTCCTATTTCATATATCTTAAGGTTTCTGACCTGATGAGATAAATTGCGCCGCATTGTTTCAATAAGACCGGGAATTAGTGAAGTCCTCATAACATTTTGTTCTTCCGTAAGAGGATTTAACACATAAAGTAAATGTCTTTTTGGACTATCTGAAGAAAGTTTAAGCCGATCGCATGTTGATTCATTTACAAAACTATAATTAATCGCCTCAGCAAAAGAAAGCCCTGTCATTATATTCCTGATGTTTTCTCTTAAGACAAGCGTTTCTAATGGATGAACGGTTTCGGCATGCATGAGAGGCAGTGTAGTGGGAATGTTGTTATATCCGTACAAACGCGCCGCTTCTTCCATAAGATCAACAGGCCTTGTAATATCAACCCTGAAAGAAGGTGGCACTATTTCGATTGTATCTGAGCTGCTGTTTTGAACTTTAAATTCAATCGACTCAAGCAATGCTTTTATTGTGTCTTTATTCAGCTCCACGCCAAGCAATTTATTGGTTTTGCTTACACTAAGCTCAATTGCATCCGTCTTTTGCTTTAGAAGATATTCATCTTTGATTGATTCAACCATTTTGCCATTGCCGATTTCTGCAATAAGATCAGCGGCTCTGATAAGCGCTCTTACTGTTCCATCAGGATCAACTCCCCGCTCGAAACGATATGAGGATTCAGTGCTAAGGCCAAGTTTTTTTGAAGTTTTACGAATGCTTAAAGGATTAAAATATGCGCTTTCAATTAAAACATCTTTGGTTGAGTTGCTTATTTCGGAATTTAATCCTCCCATTACTCCTGCTATTGCAACCGGCTTTTCACCATCGCAAATAAGAAGCATTTCTTCATCCATAACCCGGTTTTTCCCATCAAGTGTAACAAAAATTTCGCCTTTTGTTGCAGTACGAACAACAATTTTCTTTTCGGCCACTTGGTCAAAGTCAAATGTATGAAGAGGCTGGCCGCATTCCAGCATGACAAAATTACTTATATCCACTATATTGTTTATGGGTCTCTGTCCTACCGATAAGAGACGTTTTCTCAGCCAGAAAGGAGATGGAGCAACCGATATACCCTTAACAAGTCCGGCAGCATACCTTGGGCAATGATCAACAGCTTCAATTTTTACAGAAACAAAATCATAATTCTTATTGTTATTTATTTGATTTACAGAAGGATATTTTATTTTAGTTTTTTGTATAGCAGCTATTTCTCTTGCGATACCTATAATACTTAAGCAATCGGAACGATTCGGAGTTAAGCCTATTTCAAGGGTATAATCCGAAAGATCAAGAGCGCTGGTAATACTGCTGCCAGCTCTGCATTTTTCAGAAAGAACCAATACACCGCTTCCATCGTCACCAATTTCAAGTTCCTTTTCACTGCAAAGCATTCCTTCCGATCTTTGCCCACGCACTTCACATGCTTCAATAAGCGTTCCATCAGAAAGAAGGGTTCCGTGCATGGCAAGCGGAACAAGCAAATTTTCTTTTATATTTGGTGCACCGCAGACAATCTGCAAAACCCCGTCTCCGGCATCAACACGACAAATCTTTAATTTATCAGCATTTGGATGAGGATTAATTTCAATAATGCGCCCAACAACTACTTTTTCAAGATAGT
Source organism: Desulfobacterium sp. N47 (assembly GCF_051233685.1). Lineage (NCBI taxonomy): Bacteria > Pseudomonadati > Thermodesulfobacteriota > Desulfobacteria > Desulfobacterales > Desulfobacteriaceae > Desulfobacterium > Desulfobacterium sp. N47. The sequence continues at coordinate 22,649 of NZ_JBAMMY010000224.1, read as the reverse complement.
TAAATGTATCAGTAACAGATTCGACTTCAAGCCCTGCCATTGTGAGCGCAGAAGCCAGATCGTCAATATCTGTTTCAATTGGGATATAATCTTCAAGCCAGCTTAAACTAACTTTCATATCAGAACTGCCTTAAGAACTTTAAATCATTTTCGAAAAACTTACGGATATCATCAATCCCGTATTTTAGCATTGTAATACGCTCAACTCCTATACCAAAAGCAAATCCTGTAATCTTCGATGTATCATAGCCTACATTTTCAAAAACCGCAGGGTGAACCATACCGGAACCAAGCACTTCAAGCCATCCGGTGTATGAACAGATTCTGCAACCTTTACCCCTGCAAATAACACAAAGAATATCAACCTCAGCACTCGGCTCAGTAAAAGGAAAAAAGCTTGGCCTGAATCTTAAACTTGTCTTATCGTCAAATAACAGATGAATAAAATTGGTAAGAATACCTTTAAGATCTCCAAAAGATACATTTTCGCCAACCATCAGCCCTTCTACCTGATGAAACATAGGAGTATGAGTAATATCGGAATCACTGCGATATACTTTCCCCGGAGCAATTATTTTAACAGGAGGGTTGCGTTTTTCCATAATACGCACCTGTACAGGGGAAGTGTGGGTTCTTAAGACAATATTATCCGAAACGTAAAAAGTATCCTGCATATCTCTTGCAGGATGATATTTTGGGATATTAAGAGCCTCAAAATTATAGTAATCACTTTCAATTTCAGGGCCTTCTGCAATATTAAAACCCATCCGGGCAAAAATATCGCAAATCTGTCTCATAATCTGCGTAACAGGATGAAGCGATCCGGGAAAAGAAGATCTTCCAGGCAATGAAACATCAATAAAACCGGCTGTTTTATAAGCCTCTGATTCAACTCTGCTTATTGCATCTTTTATTGCTTTTTCAAGTATCTTCTTTGTTTCGTTAGCCTTTTCACCGGCTTTTGGCCTTTCTTCGGAAGGCAGTGTGGATATGCTTCTTAGAAATTGAGTAATAATACCTTTTCTTCCAAGGTATTTTACGGAAATAGCATTTAAACTTTCGCTGCTTTCTGCAGCATTGATTTCCTTGAAAGCTTCGTCACAAATCTGTTCTATTGTTTTTTCCACTTTTATCGTTTTGTTTTAATTATTGCTTATAATAGCCGGAATAAAACGAGCTAAAAGTGCATCAAAAAAACCGGCATAAATTTATTTTTGATACATCATTTTTTTCATGCAAGCAGCGTTTTCAGGCCTGCTGCGAAGCAATACCGGCCAAATGCGCAAATCCGTTGGGATCCGATATTGCAAGCTCTGCAAGAACTTTACGATCAAGATCAATATTTGCAATTTTAAGCCCATGTATAAGTTTGCTGTATGACAAATTATTCATTCGCGCAGCAGCATTTATCCTGACTATCCATAATCTGCGGAAATCACGTTTGCAGGCCTTGCGATCCCGGTAAGCATAAGCTAAAGCCCTGTCAACCGTATCAGCTGCCGTTCGGAATAATTTACTATGTCCTCCGCGAAAACCTTTAGCAAGCTTTAAAACCTTTTTTCTTCTACGTCTTGCCTTAAAACCTCTTTTAACACGCATTTCTTTTCTCCTTACACATATAACCGGTTACACAAATAAAACATGACTTTTTATCACTGTATTTCTTCTTAATAAATTAAAGATTAGGAAGAAGTAATCTGAGTTCCCTTTGATTTGTTTTATCGATTATATGCTTCTTACGCAATGAACGTTTGCGTTTAGTAGTCTTTTTTGTAAGTATATGGCTTGCATGCGACTTGGCATATGCAAATTTTCCAGAGCCTGTTTTTCTAAATCGCTTAGCTGCGCCACGATTCGTCTTTATCTTAGGCATAACCTTCTCCTTAATTTTCTACTGCTTTATAACTTTATAAAAAAAAGTATTAATTCTCCCTGTTTAATAATCATTTGGGAGCTAAAATCATTATCATGGCACGGCCTTCAAATCTTGGCGTTTGTTCCACCACAGCAATTTCTGAAGTACTGCTTACAATTTTATCAAGCAGTTCCCTGCCCAACTGTGTCAGTGTTATCTCACGACCTCTGAATACAACCGTAACTTTTACTTTATCTTTTTTCCCGATAAATTTTATTATATGGTCTATTTTAACGCTAAGATCATGATCACTGGTTTTGGGCCGTACCTTTATTTCTTTAACCTGAAATGTACTTTGTTTCTTTTTTGCTTCCTGTTTCTTCTTGACAAGTTCATATTTATACCGCCCGTAATCCATAATTTTACATACAGGCGGATTAGCGTTCGGTGATATTTCAACCAGATCAAGTCCAAAGTCGGCTGCCGCCGCAAGGGCTCTGTAAGTAGGCAGAATACCAACCTGATTTCCTTCAGGATCTATAACTCTTACCTCTTTGGCCCGAATATCCTGGTTAATATTTGTCTTGTCTGTTTTGTCAGGCCTTCCTGTTTGTCTGGATATAGCTATACCTACACCTCCTGCAGTCATGTTTGTTTATAGTAACATCAGGTCTTAATAATAATAACAATGTATTATCATACAGATGCAAAAATATACGCTTATTTTAATCCAAAAAGATTTATATTATAACTTAAAGAAATGCAAGAAAAATATTAATAAGGTTATATTATCATCTCAGACCGGGTATTTTTTTATATTCTGCCTGTTTACCCAGTGTTTCTAATCCATCTTTTTGCGTTTGATCTTTTTTATTTTTCTAAGCTTTTCAACCTCTTTTGAATTCATTGAAAAACAATGTTGCTCCTCCGGAAACTTCAGGCTTTCAACATCCGACTTATATTGTTCAACTGCCGAAAGAATGATGTCACTTATTTTTGCATATTGTTTTACAAATTTTGGCGTAAATCTTTCAAAAAGACCTATCAGGTCATGAATAACAAGAACCTGGCCATCACAATCGATACCCGCACCTATTCCTATAGTGGGAATCGAAACAGATTCTGTGATCATTTTTGCAATCGGAGAAGGTATAGCCTCAAGCACTATGGAAAAGCAACCTGCATCCTCAAGCGCTTTTGCATCTTCGATAAGAGCAAGTGCGGCTTCTACGCTTTTTCCCTGAACCTTGAACCCGCCGAGAGACGATGCAGTCTGCGGAGTAAGACCTATATGTCCCTGAACAGGAATTCCTGCTTCAACTATAGCTTTTGCAACAGAAGCAACCTGGCATCCCCCCTCAAGCTTGATACAATCTGCTCTCGATTCCTTCATCATTCTGTTGGCATTATAAATTGCCTCCTCAATTGAAACATTATATGATCCGAATGGCATATCTCCTACGACCAAAGCACTTTTCACAGCACCGGAAACAGCCTTTATATGATGGAGCATCTCTTCCATAGTAACCGAAACAGTGTCTTTATAACCAAGCACCACCATACCGAGAGAATCACCTACAAGTATGATATCTATTCCTGCCCTGTCGACAAGAAGCGCTGTAGGATAATCATAAGCGGTCAGCATCGTTATTTTCCCACCGCTTTTTTTTCTTTCCTTTATATCAGGCACAGTTATTTTTTTCTGTTCCATATTTGTCTCCCATTAAATCCTGTACAGCTTAAGTGATGATTCTTTAAGCTGCTTGTTTGCCGATTTAAGTTTATCTTCATCCGATATCACAGCAATTCCACAACGATTATCCGTACCTTCAAGATATTTTCCTGAAATATCAATTACTTTTTTTCTGGTAACGGCAAGAACTCCCTCTTTAAAACGCTCTCTTAGTTCATCTGAAAGCGATACAATTTTTCTGTAAAAAGCTTTTCTTGCAGCATCACCCGGAGTATCAGGCCTGTCGATTTCGGAACAAACCTGTAAAACAGCCTCTTTGATATCTTCATCTCCAAAATTTTCCTCCCTGATAAATGCAGGAGCTTCTTTATACACCTTTAAAGTATTAACTATATGAGGATCCCTGTAAGAAGCATAGGAAAAAAGACCGTCTTCGGAATTATACATTGAATATCCGCCATATGCCCCACCTTTTTCACGGATTTCCCTGTGAACATACATTGATTTTAAAAGTTTACTTAAAACCGCAAGCGCAGGAGCATCTTCGTGCTCCATCCTTACGGCATTAAAAACATAAGCTACAAAAGATACTGCTGATGAAGTGCTCCAACCCTCTTTCGGATAATTATCTTCTGCGAAAATCTCGTTTGCCTCAAAAGCTGCCATACTATTTTCAGGAAGGACTTTGAGAAGCGAAAGAGTTTTTGGAAGCGCTGCCGAAAGCAAACTGCTATCTGCTATAAGCGCTGTTTTTAAATTATTTCCTGACATAATTTTTGAGGCTATCATTGCAAGGTCATCAGCAATTATTTTTATTTTTGCATCGCAAAGATCTCCGGTAATGCTTTTCATGAAAAGCAGTTGATGAACTCCGTACCATATTTCATTTAGTTTAGATGCTTTATTAAGATTTCTTGATGCAAGGGAAATAGCAAGCCTGTGGCCATTCGGAACAACCATTGATTCAAAACTCGCCTTGTATTCGAGAAGAAGATTCTTTAAACGGACAAGATCTGAAAAACTGAATTTAAAAACAAGTTCATTTATAATATCAAACATCATATCAACATTTCTTTCAAGGCATTTTCCATTAAAAGAAATAAAAGGAATACATGAGCCGGAACCGTCAAATCCTGTCCTTGCATTTGATGAAAGCCCTATCCCTCCGGTGTACATATCCATGCGCTGGGCCATATCCGAATAATCTCTTAAGGATGTGCCGATCCTGGAAAAGGCGAAACAAAAAAAGGGGACAAGAGGAATAAGCCTTTCTTCCAGCAATTGTGTTCCGGCGGCTGCGGTAAAGTAAAGAATTCCTCCCGTAGGCTTTTCATAACATGAAACCGGGATGTTACCATATTTTGAGCTTTCATTAATCTTTTCAACGGATGCGGGAATATCGGAAATCTCAAGCGTCGGAAGGCAGGATAGATCTTCCTTTTTCAGCTGTAACATTTCAAGACTTTTTGTATCTTCAATAATTTTATTGATATCTTCTTTTGCTAAACCGGCTTTAATAGTTTCAAGCTCTGCCCTGATTTGCTCCGTTTGTCTTTGCTCCATATCCTGATCAGGCGCAAGAGTTAAAAGCACCCTGTGTTTATTTTCTATAAAATATTTATTTATCCTGTTTTCAAAAAGAGGCTCTTTTAATAATTCTTCCTGCAGTCTTTGAATATCTGTATCAAGATTCAGTATTCTGGCCGGATCTCCTTCGTGAAGCCAGCTTCCCATAAATGAAAGCAATAGTTTTATACCATATGGATATGGAGTATTTGTCACTTCCCTGCGGTGAAATTCCACCTGATGAATAGCTGATTCGATGAGGTTTTTATCAATGCCGTTTTTCACAAGATCCGAAAGAGTATCAAACAATATCTTTTCAATTACATCGGCATCCGATTCTTTCACATCCTTAAGACCGCATGCAAACATCGTATCTTTATTTCCCGGATCATAACCTGATGAATCTGAAAGAGAAGAACCAAGACCTGAATCAATCAATGCTTTACGAAGAGGCGAAGAAGAATTGCCGATAAGAATATGTTCTAAAAGCACAAGAATGAGCAATTCGAAGGTATCGGTTATATCTGACAAAAGCCATGCCATACATACCTGGTTTTTTTTCAAGGTTTCTTCATTTTTTGACAGAGGATAAAAATACCGCATTTTTTTAGGCGTATTCCAGCGCGGATGTGAAGGCACAGATGTTTTTGGATCTATAGCTTCAAATTTATTAAGTATTTTTTCATCGATAAACGAAAGGCTTTCTTCTAAAGGCAAATTCCCATATGTATAGAAATAAGCATTGCTCGGATGATAATGTCTGCTGTGAAATTTCTTCAGATCATCATAAGTAAGAGTTGGGATAACGGCAGGATCTCCGCCTGAGTTGAAACCATATGTGGTCAAGGGATACAGTGCATTTAACATTGAACGCGCCATAACCTGATCGGGAGAAGACATTGCTCCTTTCATTTCGTTATAGACAACCCCTTTATATACGAGATTTGGTCCGTCAGCAGCAGATGAATCCAGTTCAATGCGATAACCTTCCTGTCTGAAATTCAGCTCTTCCAATAGCGGGAAAAAAGCCGCATCGAGATATACATTCATAAGATTGTAAAAGTCTTTTTTGTTCTGGGTTGAATAAAGATACATAGTCCAGTCTGATGCAGTAAAAGCATTCATGAACGAATTAAGACTTCTTTTAATCATGGAAAAAAACGGATCGCGTACCGGATATGTTTTAGAGCCGCATAAAACAGTATGTTCCAGTATATGTGCAACTCCTGTAGAATCGGCAGGAACAGTCTTAAAAGTTACGGAAAAAGTATTTTCTTTATCGCTGTTACTTATATGAATATGTCTTGAACCGGTTCTGATATGGTTCAATTCATAAAAAAAAGAACTGATATCGGGAATCTCTGCTATCCTCTTTACTTTGTAGCCGGAAATTATCTTTTGTTCATAAATATCTTTGTTAATATTATCAGTTGATCTATTCATCTAAACCTCTGTTCCTCATATATTTAGCCCAATATCAATAAATCGATGACCCCTGCTCCGACAAGAGCGGGGATCATCGATCAAAATCATGTTAGAACTATTCGGCATTGCAACGAATCTAAAAACTATGAAAGACTACACAGCTATATATATTCCTCTGCTTTTACGCTTTATTTTTCCCAACTTGTTCAGCCTGAAAATGATGTTACGGATTTTCTTTTCATTAAAACCGGTTTTTTCCTGAATTTCATCAAAGCCTGCTCCCCGTTCATAACTTTTAATTACCCCAAACACCGTTTCAAAGGCTGTTTTTACAGATTTGTTCCAGTTGGTCATTCCACTACCTGAATTAGCAGATAACCTGCCCCCTTTTGTGCTGCTATTTTTTATCAGCATCTCCAGACTTTCCAGCTTAGCCATTATCTTTTGAAAATCTTTTCTTGATGGAATATCATACGTTAGCATAAAAAATTTGACCATTGCATCAAAACTAACTGGTTTTACTCTTTTCTTAGCCATATGCCCTCCTTTTTCAGTATTGCGTCATACCTAAAGCAAATGACATAATTACAGGAAATGTTAATATAAAATTAAGTGATTATAATACTAAAGTCAAGCTTCATAAATTAATAAAACATATTATATGCAAATAAATTGTTATTGCTTCAAACGTTATGAGCAAGAACACCGATATTGATTCATACTCTTATCGGCATGTTTCTGATTTAGGTAAAATATAACAAATATTATTGTAAATGGCACAGCATCTGATATATGCATGCATTATAAAATATTTATTTATAACTTTAATTAAGAAAAGGACAGTTTAAGTTTTATATAAAAATTAATGATAATTAAGAAAAAAATATCTCAATTTGTTGATCGGGTAAAAAAACTCGACGGTGATCCGCATCATATTGCAGTTGGAATGTCTATAGGAGTATTTATCGGGATCACTCCAACTTTTCCTTTTCATACCGCCCTTGCAGTAATGCTTGCATATATCCTGCGTGCAAGCAAGGCAGCCGCAGCACTGGGGGTTTGGATAGGAAATCCGCTTACAATGCCTTTTTTCTATTTTACAAGCTATAAAACCGGGCAGTTGATATTTAAAACATCTCTTCCTTTTGACTTGAAATACACATCTTTGACAGAACTTATAAAACTGGGATCAGATGCAACTCTCGCTCTTATGACCGGAGGAACTCTAATCGGAATTTTACCTGCTATTTTAACATATTTTATCACCTGGCATATAGCAAAAAAAGTGCATTTACGAAAAAAACAGAGAGAACATATTTCATGACTTCTCCAAGAACTCTACTTTCTGCATGGAATCTTTCTCCAAAAAAGCAATACGGGCAAAATTTTCTTGCCGATCCGTCAACAGCAGAAATGATAATTTTTCGTTCAAAAATTCTGCCTGAAGACATCATTCTTGAGGTAGGTTCAGGCTTGGGAGCTCTCACGATTCCTCTGGCAGCTGCTGCACATCAAGTATATGCAGTTGAAAAAGATCCGAATCTTGTTCAGGTTTTACAAAATGAAATTTTATCAAAATCTATTGATAATGTTGAAATATTAAATGAAAACATATTAAAACTTGATATAAACGGACTTGCTGCAAAACACGATAGGAAAATTATTGTATTCGGAAATCTCCCATACAATATTTCCTCCCAAATACTTATAAAGCTAATAAAGGAACGAAGCTGCGTAAGTCGAGCCATATTGATGTTTCAGAAGGAACTGGCCCAAAGAATCTGTGGAAAACCGGGCAGTAAAGACTACGGAAGAATTTCGGTAATGCTGAAATATTGCGCAGATACTGCTAAAATCGCTGATGTAAAAGCCTCACTTTTCTACCCAAAACCCAAAATAGATTCTGAGATACTTGAGATCAGATTCAAAGAACATCAGGATGTTGTTGCAGATGATGAAACTTTCTTTTTTAGTGTTATCAAAGCTGCTTTCGGGAAGAGACGCAAAACCCTTAAAAATTCACTTTCAGCAAGTGAGCTTGGAATCAGCGCACAAAACGCAGAATCGGCCTTAAACAGTGCAGGAATTGATCCGTCAAGACGCTCTGAGACTCTTAATATTGAAGAGTTTGTAAAGCTTGGTAATACCGTTTACAAAAGCATGATTTAAAAAAGCGTAAGGTTTGGATTACGGCCAGATGGCGGACCGGATCTACGTGGGATAAGATCAAGCCGGCAGCACCAAACAAACAATCCAATCAATAACAGCACAAAAAGCGACGCCGCCCATTGAATGCCCGACGAACTTAAATCGGTAGTTTCATCTTTAGTATCCATATCCTCCATCTTATAACCCTCAACTTGTTTTACATCTTTTTGACTTTTACTGCTGCTCTCATCCACAGGCTTTTTCTGTTCCTCCTGTCCGGCATTTTTCTCTATCTTTCCCGGCCCTGTATTAAGTTTAGCCAATAGATCTTTTCTGTCTGCGGTCTGCTCTTCTAAAGATTTGGCAGCCATCTTCTCTATGGTAAGCTTGAATTTTTCAACCATTTCCGGCGACAACACACCAGGCAAAGAAATAATGTTTACTACCATCTGATTAAGCATCGGGTTGTTACAGGTATGATCGCAGCAGGCTACACCTTTTTCTACTACATTTATCGCATATTCTGCCGCCAGTTTCTTTTTGATTTTCTCATCTGCATTCCAGCAGCCTTTACGCACCGCCTCAAGCATGCGGGCGGTCATGGATTGATATGCCCAGGGGTTTTCCCGGTTGAAAAACTCCTTACTTAATAAAAAACGTCTGACTATGTGAGTATCAAAATGCATCTGATTACCTCGCATCCAAATAATCGCTGTACCAGAGTCCACCCAAAGGCAATCCCTCCGCAACTAAATTCTTCACCGTATCGTCCTCACTCGCCCTCCTGATTATTGAAAAACCATCCGGCCCCTTTTCCAGAATCCAGACCTCATCAGGTTCCAAGGCATCAACCAAATACGGTTGATGGGTAGTGATAAAAACCTGAGACCCGCCCTTGCGGCCTGTAGTGTGTTCTCGAAATTCCTTCGCTAAAGATTCCAGTAGCTTGTGGTACAAGCCATTTTCCGGTTCTTCGATGCATAAAAACGGTGGTGGCGTCGGATCTTCAAGTAAAAGTAAGTAGGCAAATACCTTCAGTGTCCCGTCAGACATCTGTTGGGAATAAAAAGGGTCCTGAAAGCCCTTGTCATTGAACCGCAGGAGCAAGCGACCATCGTTGGTTGATTCTGTATCAATGTTGTTGACACCGGGAATTTTGTCAGCAATACGATTTAGTATTGATTGGAAACGCTTCGGGTGTTCCCGTTCCATGAATTGCACTACATTACCAAGATTATCACCGTGGATGTTGAGGTGCTTTTGGGGGCCAGCCAGCGGCAAACTGCGAGCAGCATCGGGTGTGAAGTAACTTAAGTACCATCCTTCGATAAATCTGCGAAACGCTGAAATTCTCGGATGTTGTTTCAATGACCCGAGCGTGGCAATTCCAAGCTTACGTATTCTTCAAGTTCGACAACTTCTGTTTCTCTAGACTCCTCCTTAGCTTCACCTGACTTTATGGATTCCATCAGGTCAAACAAATCAAAGTTTCCTTGATCCTCATCGATTTGACGACCTTCCTGATCTCCTTTCCAAACAACCCCTTTTTCCACTATTCAACACAAGAAATGAAAAAGGCCACCCATGTTTTTGGCCTTTTCGCCTTTGCCTGAGACGCTCTTTCAACACAAAGGGACGACCGGAACTATCCATATCAATGGCAATCTCATAGGTAATGGGCCGAGCATTACCATCTTCCTTGTAATATATCTCAAATTCGATTGGTTCTTTTTGACCTTGCGCTCTAATTCTCTTAAAGCCACCTCGACCTCGAGAATCGCAAGCCTCTTCAACGCCTGATTTCAAAGCATCTGCTAAAAAACCGAATGCGTCAAATAATGTGCTTTTCCCAACACCATTTTTACCTATGACCGCAGTCATGGGTGTAAGAGGATCAGCCTGTTGCTGATTTCATAACCGACCAAGAGTAACGTCCTTTAAGGACCTGAAGTTTTTGATTCGGAATCCTTCTATCTTTGCCATAATTTTCCTCACATTATTACTGCTGGCCAGTTTAACACATTAGCAGCTATAGCTTCTTCAAAATCCAGCTGGGTTAGGTGCTTGCATTGTGAGAAGCAGGTTAACGTTACCTGTGATCCGCAATACACCACTGGCTGTGTTATTTCTTTTAGTCCGTGCTTTTCACGAACAGAACTCTTCGTCAGCACTTCGCTGCCAACGACGCTCTTCAGCGGGCGCGTTTTTTTGCGATCCGCTGCAAGAGCATGGTTGTGCTCTAATTACTTCAATAGAGAGCATATAAGGCGAACGGCTGGCCCATACCCGCGTGATACCATCAAAAACAATAGACCGAAAGTGAAGCCATAAACATGTAACCAGTACTTTCGGTCGTTCTTTTTTTCAAGGTCGCCTAATTGTTCTTCAACCTCCTTGGCACCCTGAGAGATGTCGGCAATAAAATCGCCGATTGGTTCCTCCTTTCCCCCTTGAACGACGTGTCTCTCACCGCTTAACTCTCTGCGTTTGGCCTCATCACGATATTCCCCTCGCCGTATTATTTCGTTCTTGACTTTGTAAAGCGAAGGTGACCAACGCATTATAGACAAACCTGCCATACCTGCAACGAAAAGGAATATCCAGGCAGGCAAGTAACTCAAAAATATCGGAAATCGCGTAAGAACCGAACTTTGATGTTTGGACAACCAAACCGAGAATGATAAATGTAAGGCTCAAGAAATAGAATTCAAATTTTTCTTGGATACGTATGCTGACTTCAAGATTACTGTTATCTGGCATTTGTCATCCTCGTTTTCCATGGCCGTTCGGCGACAAAGATTTGTTTAAAAAAATTCAACATTATATTTCTATCCGGTTTTTGAAATTTGTTCTCTTATGTCAGCTTTCCACTGTTCACCATTCTCTTGTGTAACAGAACCTTCCTTAACCACCAAATCTATTGCTTTTATACAAATTTTATGAAGTGCGTGGCCTGGCCCCATAGAGCTTAAAACACCTCTATACATATGATATTGACCACTTGTTATGTGATCTTGCGCGATTTTGGCAATTGCGGTATAAACGCAGCTTCTTAAAGACTGCCCTTTTTTAATATGTTCCTTTAAAATATGCGAACCTTTATAAAGGTAAGGAACTAACTCTGCTTTGATAATCTTGAAACTATCTCCGAAAGTATCATCAGAAGAAAAAATAAGATCACACTCATCAACGACACCTAATGCGGCTTTTGTTTCTTTATCTGCAAAAAATCGTTTTAGAAATGACATCTGTTCCACCCTCTATAGGATAGGATTGCCCAACGAGGAGTTAAGCGGCTTGGCCGCTTGAACGATTTGTTGGAAGCTGTCTATGAGATAACTGGCCGACTTAATTCCTTCTTGATTTTTGACCCCCTGACTTATTTCTCAATCGGAGTTGAATCGTCATAGAGAGTTTCGGGAGCAATATCAATTTCCCCCGGCCAAACTACAGTTCCATAATCAACTCTTGCACGCTCGAATAACTGCAAATTAGCAATCCGATTCCACGGCTTCACTGCCAAAAGAGGGCGCATATTAAAACGTCTTCGTTCTCCATTTTCAAACTCCAGATCCAGATAAAAATCTTTCAGTGGCTTAACGCTTACAACATCTATCAGCACTTTTCGCCTCCTTATTGTAATGGAGCTATTCTGAATGGTTCCTCACCATTAACGGCAAGCTCCCAGTCAACCATTAACTCTTCCTTATGGATTTCGATCCATGCCTGAACCATCTTGAATTGTTTAGCGGGTAGCGTACCCTCAAGAATATTCCCGTCTTCGATTGAAACAGATGCATTATTGTCTTGATAGCGGATGTGAATGTGCGGCAGATTATGACGTCGGTTATCCTTGAAATACATCAAAATCAGAATTCCGTAAAACATGCTTATTGTAGGCATATATCCTCCAAATTTAGTAACATCGTCTCAGAATAGCAATAATTTGTCAAATATTCTCCCTGCCGTCCGTTAACCCATTACCGCTTGTCATTGGCTGCCTCTTAGACATGATTACTTGCCCCATACCTGAAACGCAAGTACCGCTGCATTGAGCAGTCCAACTACCACAAGTAAGAAAGTCAGTAGATTGAGTCGGTTGGCAGTTTTACTTTGTTGTTGGGCCAGCAAGAGCTGCAGACGTAACTCAGCATTTCGCCTTGCTTCTGGGTCGCCGAAGCCACAGGTATCAGAGAACATTGCTATAATCTCATCCAATTTCTTCTTTCCCATGTTTTCCTCCATGGTCCAACACCCGCTTCACCAGCTTGTCTGGTGCAAGCGATGGTTATATAAAGGATTTATGAAAAAACTATCAATCTTCATAGTTATATTGGTCTTCTTTTTCGGGTTTGGAGAATTCTCTTGTTTCAATATCGTATGTCCACCCGAAGCCAGTCTCCCTTTCGGTTCCATTGGCATCTTTATATCTGACTTTGCCGATTATAGAGAAAATTTGTTTGTAGGAATTAAAAAGAACTGGATCGATAGAAACATCTGGCTTGGATCTCAATTCATAAACAGCTTCTTCCCCTGGGGCAATAGTATTAGAACCATGCCAAATACTTTTAGAGATATTTTCTATCCATGGGGGTATTTTGACATTGTCTTCCCTGAGAGTGAAAACAGCATGAACTTCAACGTCTATAGCATTACTTCCCCCAATATTGCTAATATAAATCCAAACAGGGAAGATGACAATATCAGAATAAATATTACGAATTCTAAGCTGTGGGCGGTTCGTGGCAATGAAGGCTTTATAGGTAAGATCGGCAGTTTTTTCAGTAGACCTCCACAGTTTATGGGTAGACCACCACAAAAGAAAAGTGAATATAGCGAGAATACCATTAAAAACAATCAACAACAAATCAAAGAAGCTCCAATTTTGCGCAGGCTTTTGATCTATATCTTTTGTCTTACCATTGGCTTCTTTAGCATTGCTTGGGCCGGCTTTTTGTGTTGGGAGAATAGACGCAGATTTATTGGTACTTTGTTGATTGGCCTCGGTCAATTCGTTCTTTGGGGGGGGGGTTCTGCCTTGTTCTATGTTACCCAATTCAGTTGGTCTTGGGGCTGGTGGCTGTGATTCAGAAGAAGAAATCGAGGGCAGAAACGATAGGAAGATTACAAAAATTATTAAGATTTTTGTTTTCATGGAGGTTCCTTATAATATTATTTTTTTCTCATCTTGTACTGGTCATATATTACTGCTGCGATTGGGCCAACGATGAGTATGCCTATAACTATATTCTCAATTAAGTTAAGAGCTGAAAGTGATATTATTGGCAAATGGGATGAAAACGTCATTAATGGTGAAGTCGCAATTATCGCTGAAATATCTGTTGAGCGGATTGTGGTAAATATACATGCTCCAAATATAATAATAGCAATAAGAATGGTAACGATAATCGCCCACTTTGCGGCAAACGCTATCAACGTAATCAACAATTCTCGCGCTGAATCATTAGCGATAACAAGAATGAGAAGAAGTATAACAATAATATAAATCATCATTGCCATCCATTATTATTGTTTTCTATGTTTGGTATTATGGTTAAAAGATATGAGGGAGGCCCGGATTCGGATAGTCCTAAAGTTGGTGAGGCTTTTGGGTCTGAATCTATTTTTAATTGCCTCCTCCGGCAGGGTTAGCCTTAAATTTCGCAGCCGTATCACCTCTATACGGGTACGAGGCGTTTCTTGGTTTACCGTGCTTTCAGAGCGGGCTTCCACTCAATAGGCTTGCCAATAGCTTGGCCAACGCACATCACCTCCTTTTGAGTGGGAGTCTTCCTCCCTACACTTTTATATCATAAATATTTGAAGATAACAAGTTATTGAGCAGACCTGTATAACTTTCTTTCTCACATGATAGTCAGAAAGAAAAGCAAATATAAGTTTATTGCTAATACCATAATAAATACTATAATTCAATGTGTTAGATTAAATTACATAGCTATGGGTTTTATAAATATTTAAATCAGTCATAGATGTCACAAGCCAATTTATATTGGCTTGACACGTTTTTTACAACAGAATTTTCATCTTTATGAATATCATCCCATATTTCATGCTATACATAATGAGGGAGGATTTTTTATGCTGAATATATTTTTGCACACCATTTATAATTTCGGTGTCATATCGACCGTAGTAAGATATCTTTTACCGCCTTTTTTATTCATTATGATTTCTCACTACATTCGAAATGACTATACGTAACTGAATTTATGAACCTCTGCATTTAGAGTCCAATACATCATGTGACCGCGAGTGGAATTTACGGATCGGATATTTTTTGTAATGATGCGGTTTATAAGTGATTATGATTAAAACCCAAGAAACTCTGCCAGGTACTTCAAAGCCGTAAGCGTGATTATACCCGCAAGCATCCATTTTATAACTTTAGCAGGAACATATTTCTGGCAGCGGGCGCCAAGATATATTCCGGCCATTCCTCCAAGCCCGAACAAAATTCCCAGAAACCAATCCGGTGCAACTGACATATTGGGATAAAACGGCGCTATGGCCTGATAGAAAGCAACGCCTGCTACTGAGGTGATAAAAGTGCCCATCAGCGCTGCTCCGGCTATTGTGTAAACCGGCAATCCAAAAAATGTTACAAGAAAAGGAGCAATTATTGCTCCGCCACCTATTCCGTAAATTCCTCCTACTATTCCTACTATAAAACTTAAGGAAAAAATTCCCCGGAATGAAACATCAAACTGTTCTCCGTAAAACTTGTATCCCAGCCGTTTTAAATTAAAATGAGTAACTTCAACAACCGGAATTGCTTCACAGCCTTTTTTTTCAGACTGTGCGGTTTTTATTTGATGATTTCGAACTATATCCTGAAAGTTTTTTTCGCACAAAGCCTTATCTGCTTTGCCGGAATTTTTTGATAAAAGGTCGCGTATTAATCTGATACCGATATACAACAATACGAAAGCGGCAAACAGCTTGAAATTTTTCGGATCAGGAAGGTATTTAACCCGCACGAAAGCGCCTATAAATACTCCAGGCAAAGTGCCGGCCACTATAACCCATGCAAGCGGCCATACCATTCTCCCTTCTTTACAATAACGATATACTCCGCTTGGGATGGCAACAATGTTAAACAACTGATTGGTGGCGCTTACCGAGGGATTTGTATAGCCTAAAACTGAAACCTGAAAAGGAAGCAGCAGGAAAGCACCGGATATCCCACCCATGGAAGTAAAAAATGAGATAACAAAAGCAACAAGCGGGGGAATCCACGGAGAAACTTCTATGCCTGCTGTATGAAAAAACATTGCGCAACTCCTATGAAAATTTTAAAGTTTACATATGGACATAGTGACACGATAATATCGTATTTCGTGTCACTATACCAACAGGAGTTATAAGAGTCAAGTATATTTTAGCCGTCTTGCTAAAATCCGCAAAATGGGTTAGAAATATGCACTAATCAGTTCTAAACAATAAATGTTGCAGGATAACCTGAACAAGGATCATATGAATAAAAGCAGCAGTTCAAAAAAACAAAGCGTTTGGCCCGGGCAAACCGATTCCCGTAGTCTTGACACGATTCAGATCAACAGGTTGGAACAGTCTTTTCGCGAATGGGCGCTGGAATCTTCCCGTGCGAATATCCGGTTATCACGAAAACGCATTCTTCTTATATTTTTGCTCATACGTTATACGGGAGCAAGATTAAACGAGGTGTTGGCCCTCAACCCTTTGGAAGATATCGATCATGCAAAGCAGCTGGTAGTTTTCGGAAAAAGAGGTTTAAAAACTGAAAGGCAGGCACGGCAGATGCAGATATCGGAAAAACTTTCTTCAGAAATTCAGGAGGCGCTGACCGACGGTGTTTTCAGGCAGTCTCTTGATAATTCATTTGATGTTGATCCGGGCCATGTTCGCCGCAAGTTTTATGAGCGGGCTGTTGCCTGCGGTTTTCCGAAAGAACTCGGAGCCCCGGATGCGATCCGCAAATCCCGTGCTGTTGAGCTTATGCAAAGCAATATGCCGCTATCCGTTGTTCAAAAAGTATTAGGGCATTTGTCACCTAAATTAACCGCTTCATATACTTCATTTTCCGATAAGGATACTCAGCAGATAACAAAGTTTTTTCTTGAAAAGGAAGCCGGTCGTAAAACCAGCGCCCGAAACATTTTTTTCGGTAAAATTTGCAGTATCCAAAAAGGGGATATACAGTCAAAAATTGAACTTATCACTATAGGAGATAATCTGATTTCAACCGTGATAACCAATGACAGCCTTGCTCGACTTGGCCTTAAGACGGGAACTATGATTAAAGCCGAAGTAAAAGCCCCGTGGGTGATTTTACAAAAAAAAGATGAAGAACCTGAGTGCTCAGCGGAAAACATTTTTCATGGAACCGTCAGCCGAATAACTGAAGGCAAAGTTACAACAGAATATGTGGTGCGGGTTTCTGATGAGATTGAGCTTTGTTCCATTGTAACCAGTCAAAGCAACAGACAGCTTGACCTGAAAGAAAATGACACTGTCTGGGCTATCTTCAATAGCTTTTCCGTGGTGTTACACACGGATTAAACCTGAACCTGCTTTTGCCCTGAACCTTATATCTTGCAAGCATCTGTTTTTTATTGTAGGAATCGGGCAGTAACATAATCTGGTGTTTTGATCATAAAAGAATTATGTTAAAGGTTTATAAATGATTTTAAACTTATAAAGGTAAACATACCGCATGAAATCAAAAACGATAATTTTATCCCTTGCAATTATATTCTGCCTGACCTGTTTTGCGTTTGATGCACAAGCAAAAGAAGAATCATTAAAAGCCAACCAGATTATGATGAAGGTGGAAAAAAAATATTCCGTGCCCGGCTTTGTTGCAAAATTTATTCAGAGCTCAACATTAAAGGCAATGGGAATAGCCGATGTTGCTGAGGGAAAAATGTTTGTCAAGCGACCGGGTATGATGAGATGGGAATATGAAAAACCCGAAAAACAGATTGTTGTAACAGACGGAGAAAATCTCTGGATTTACAGGCCGCAGGACAATCAGGTTATGGTAGGTAAAGCTCCGGAATTTTTCGGAGCGGGTAAAGGAGCAAGCTTTTTATCGGATATAAGTATTATCAGGCGTAATTTTTCGGTTTCAATCAAAAATAACAGTGATAAATACTATGTATTAAAACTATTGCCGAATGAGAAAAGATCCGATTTATCATATTTATATCTTTATGTTTCAAAATCAAATTTTGAAATTGCCAAAATCGGAATATACAATATATATGATGATGAAACCGAAATAGAGCTTATTGATTCAAAGCTTGTTGATAACCCGGATTCGGTATTTAGCTTTAAGATACCTAAAGGAGTGGAAGTTCTTAAAATAGGAGAGTAATTGGAGGAAGTAGTATGAAAGATAAAGTCAGGAGCCTTTTAAAACAAAAAAAGGCGATTATGCTTGCACATAATTACCAGCCACCTGAAATTCAGGATGTGGCCGACCTTTGCGGAGACTCTCTTGAGCTGAGTATAAAGGCATCGCAGACCGATGCAGAAGTTATTGTTTTTTGCGGAGTCCATTTTATGGCCGAAACGGCCTCAATCATGTGTCCTGAAAAGGTGGTGCTGCTTCCCCAAAAAAATGCAGGATGTCCTATGGCCGATATGGTAACGCCGGAAGCGCTATTAAAGAAGCTTAAAGAAATTCCTCCCATGCCGGTTGTTACTTATGTGAACTCAAGCGCTGCTGTTAAGGCGCTGTCTACCATATGCTGTACTTCCGCTAATGTGCTTGGAGTTGTCAACAGCCTTGAAGCTGATGAAGTATTGATGGTACCGGACAGAAATCTTGCAAAATATACGGCTTTGCATACGAAAAAGAAAATACATTTCTGGGAAGGATATTGTCCTGTTCACGACAGCCTGACTGCACAAAAAGTTCTGAAAGCAAAAAAAGAACATCCGAAAGCGGTTTTCATGGCTCATCCCGAATGCCGTCCTGAAGTGCTTGAACTGGCAGATTTTATCTTAAGCACATCCGGAATGATAAAACATGCAGGTGAATCCGAAAGCAAAGAGTTTATAATAGGCACCGAGATTGGAATTCTTCATCCTATGAGAAAAGCCCACCCGGATAAAATATTTTATCCCGTCTCAAAGGATATGGAATGCAAAGATATGAAAAAAATAACTCTTGAAGATGTGGCAAGAAGCCTTGAATTTATGGAAGGAGAAGTCAAGGTTCCGGAAAATATTAGGATAAAGGCAAAAGAAGCAGTCAGCAGAATGATAAATTTTTCACTTGCTTGACAAAACAGGAGCACATCCTAAAGAGGATAAAACAGCTCATGAGTTCATAAGTTGATAAGCTCATAAGCTCATAAGCTTTCAGATAAATTAATAAAAATGATTTATGCATTTCCTCATCAACTTATGAACTTACGAACTTACGAGCTGTTAAAAACCCGAAACGTCTAATGCCCGAACCATTTTTCATAAAGATAATAATAAGCCAGGAAACGCACATATGGAAGAATTAATTAAACGCGCAGCTGATTTGATATATAATTCACGAAAAATAGTGGTTTTTACAGGTGCAGGCGTCAGCACGGAATCGGGTATTCCTGATTTCAGGAGTCCAGGAGGCATTTGGGATAAATTTGAACCGGTTTACTATCAGGATTTTGTTGAAAGCGAAGAAGCGCGCGAAAAATACTGGTTGAGAAGTAAAGTAATTTATCCGCTTATAAGCAGTGCCAAGCCTAACCTTACTCATCTGTCTTTGTTTGAGCTTGAAAAGATGGGAAAGCTTGATTGCATAGTTACTCAAAATATAGACCGTTTGCATCATAAAGCAGGCAATTCCGATAAAAAAATCATCGAGATTCACGGCACCAATGCTTTTGCGATATGTCTTAGCTGCCGCAGGATTTACCCAAGAAATGAAATCCAGAAGCAAATGGAAGCAGATGATTCGATTAAAGTTCCTCATTGCAGCGATTGTAACGGATTTTTAAAAGACGCCACCATTTCCTTCGGTCAATCCATGCCGGAAAGGGAACTGGCGGAAGCAAACCGCAGGGCTGAGTCATGTGATTTAATGCTTACACTCGGTTCTTCTCTTGTAGTATATCCGGCAGCCTATCTGCCGCAGTATGCTTCCCAGGCAGGAGCCAAACTGATTATTATAAACATGACTCAAACTTCGATGGATAATTATGCCGATGTTGTAATTCATGCAAAAACCGGTGAAACTCTTAATCGTATAATAGAAGATGTCAAGATGAGAGCCGGGAAATGATTTATGGTAAACATCAGGTAAAACTCAACACTTTGCTGTAAAACCACCACAGGCTTTTGCATACTTATCAAGTGTTTCCTCAATTTTGCCATACACCAGACGGTCCGGCACACATTGAATGCGGCCTTCCCGTACCGCTTCGTACTGAGTGGGCATGTATTGGCTGAGAAGAGGCAGAGGAATCCCGTATTTTTTAAGATTTTGAAACAAACGCGCGATAGCATCTGCGCACCTCTGATCCGACCAGTAATATCTTATCCTGTCGCTGAAGCCAAAGGCTGTGATATATCGCAGGTATTTCTCATTGCCGCTATAGTGGTTCTGCCAATGGGTTCGGTCTTTGTTCATAAGTTCCTGCATAAGCTCGGAAAGTAGCGAAAGTGTAATACCCTGTTTTCCTTCCAGCCGTTCCCGCTCAATGTATGACAAAGCATAAAGGGCTTCCCGCGCAGCAAACGTAAGACATGGCCCTGCCTTAAGAATTGCAAAATGATCCCGGACCATATCGGCAAGTGATTGATGAGTCTGAAAATCGGTGGAATGGGCCTCAAATACTAAATTCTTTTCGCCTTCTATCAATAATTTGAGATCTTCGGTTTTTTTACTGTCATAGTCGCATACTGCATCCGGACCGAATGTTGCGCCTGTTTCCACAACAAGTGCGATGCAGCGATTCCAGGCCGACTCAAGCCCTCTTTCAATGAAGGCACGGTGCATAATACTTATTGTCTCTTCAACATTGCTTGCGGATGAGACGGGTATTTCACTCTTGCCTTTTAGCATTCCCCCGGCAGTCGGCACTTCAGCTCCCACAACATACACAATCTGAGTTTTATTATCCGGACACGTTGCTGCTGCCTCTTCTGCGGTTTCGCAAAGAGATGCCGTTCGCTCAGCTATCGTCTTTAGGAAAAGATGCGGGCGGCCATCGCATATATCATCTTTACAGGGAATGCTTGGGTCCAGATGCAACTTGCGGTATCCGGCGTTAACGCAATGACGAATCAGATCCCTGGCTTTAGCCATTGCCATATCTGAATTTTCAAAACGCCAGGAGTCAGGACCTATGTGATCTCCACCCAGAATTACCTGATCTTCGCCAAGTTTCAACTTTTTGCAAATTCGTCTCACATATTGGGCAAATTGCTTTGGCTGCATACCGGAGTAACCGCCATATTGATTTACCTGACGTCCTGTCGATTCTATACACACTGATAGATTTTGTTTTTTGGCGTACTCCAGTGCAGCAATGATAACAAAAGTATTGGCCGAGCATATTGAAGCAATCCCGGCTGCATCACCCCGTTTTTGTGCTGCCACAAGTTCATGCAGGTAATCTGTCATTTCACACACCCTTAATCAGTTTGTAATACTCCTTCAGAACCTGAATGGATTCCATCGTGGTTTGATACAAAACCCAGCTTAAAACAAGGATTGCTATTGTCAGTATGATTTTCCATGTCAGGGTTGTTTTTGGACGTCACCAGATCAGAGGCAGCGCCAGAGGCCCAACACTACAGAGCGCAATAATAATAAAAGAAGTTTTGAAATACCATGGAATCTTATCCTGAGAAAAGCCAGGGTGTTTGGAGATATTCAGAAACTCCCCGCAGTGTTTACACTTTATAGCATCGTCTTGAATTTCTTCAGCGCAGAAGGGACATTTTTTCATTATCATCTTCCTATGGCAGAACGTTATAGTCACTTAAAATATGAAAAGCGCCGCCACTTTACAAGTTTTATCACCGCTATATTTGTATTTTCTCCCCAACTATTAACAGCACTCCATCAACGATTAAAAGAAAACTATATCCGGATATTCCTCTTTCCAAATAAATTTCGGCAGGCCAACTGATACTATTTGTCTCCCGGGTCGCCACAACCGGCAATTCTCTCAGCTTGCCCTCTTTCTCCGGATACTTACCAGACAGTTGTTTATAAGTATAGTTTGTATTTTGAGGCGAAATATTATTTCGTGGCAAAAAACGCCTCAAATGACATAATTAATTCAATTGCAATAAAGAGCTTTTAGTGTCAGGACATTAGAGGCCAATAACGGATTGAATGCAATAAATCTCTAAAAATCTCTTTTTATTATATAACCTTTACCACTGCTGTCAAAAATAAAATCTTGATTACTGCGTTAATTATTTGCTTTAGCCACGGTGGCTGTTAATGAATGAAGCTTTAAAAAAGGTAGATAAGATTTCAAACAAAAAAATAATAAAGCGGATTTCCGGAACAATTATTTAATACTGATTTATATGTGCACCGAAGAATTAAACATGAAATCAGGAGTGTATGCTTTCCCCATTTGTGGATACTTCCATTTGGATACTTTATATTCAGATCTTCTGCATTGTTTCTTGCACTTTAATCCTATATCATATTGAATTACTTTATGTTTTGCGCAAAACGCTCTGATGGCATGAAAGTTGAAAGTACTGTGCATTAAAAGTGTAGATAAACGTAAAGCACAAATAAACAATGAAAGAGGAGGAAAGTTGAAAATGAAAAAATTATTTTTTGCTACATTGTTAGTAACTGGTACCTTTCCAAATTATAGATGTTGGGGAGGTGAGCGAGCCCTTTAGGGTGAGCTCGCGGAGCCTCCCCAACTCTATAATTTGGGACATCATGAGATATTTTGGTTGTAGCTGCGCATATTTGATTGGTTTTTT
>NZ_JBAMMY010000164.1:0-7819 GCF_051233685.1 Desulfobacterium sp. N47 | reverse complement strand
ACTTACGTCAACTTTTGCTTGACTTTCCTCCCTTTTCATGAGAGGATATCTTCGTAATTTTTTGATATCCCCTATGAAAGGAGCAACTTTAAAAATGTTTATTCTTAACGACATCCTTAAACCTCTACAGAAAACGTTTTCATCCACCGAACTCGGCATGAACCGCGGTCAATGGTTCACTTATGCCATCTTGTCTTTCATTATCCCCTTTACCACCTCCATCTCCTCCAATGTTCTTCGCTCCATTCAAACCCTTTTCGGCTTCCATGTCAACCAACGACGATTCTACACATTCATGGCATCCAACAAACTCCCCTGGAATAAACTATGGCTTACCTTGTGGAGCATGATTCCAGAGCCCCTGACCGATGGGCGTCTGTTAATCGCATTGGATGACTTCATCAACGCCAAAACAGGCAAAAAGATATTCGGCTGTGCAACCATCTTCGATCATGCCGCCAAGACCAACCAGTCCAAATATCCCTGGGCGCAAAATGTGGTGCTGGCCGGCGTCCTGAAACTCGTCAAAGGGCGTTGGGCATGTTTGCCCCTTGCCTTCCGATTCTATCTGCCCCAAAAAGCCATCAAGGCGCAATCGGAAAATATGAAGGTTCCCGGCAAGGAACCCTTATTCCAAACCAAACTGGAGCAAGCTGTTGACATTTTGTCTCAAGTCTCTCATCATTTTGCCGGCGCCGCTATAACCGTTGTCTGCGACAGTTGGTTCGGCAATGACGGCCTGTTTACACCCCTGCGCAAACATCTCGGAGATTCAGTCCAGTTGCTCTCCAGATTACGTTCCAATACCGCGCTCTACATGATGCCTCACATCAGAACCTTTAAAAAGCAGGGCAGACCCGAAAAATACGGGCAAAGACTGGGCTCCTGCGCTGAACTGGCGGCCAGATTTATATCCAAAGCCTCAACGCATCGCGTATTCCTTTACGGAAAATACCGGGAAGTCCATGCATTCTCCATGGCGGCCATGCTCAAAAACATCAAGAGTCCTGTCCGGGTTGTATGGGTTTTTCGCAAAACACAATGGGTTGCCCTCTTCTCCACCGATATGGAGCTATCCGTTGAGCAGATCATCGAGTACTACGGCGCCAGATGGAAAATAGAGTCGGGCTTCAAGGAAATCAAGCAAGATATCGGCAGCAGCAAAACCCAAACCCGCAATGCGCATGCAGTGATCAATCATCTAAACTTCTCTCTGATGGCAACCTCGATTGTCTGGATCTATGGCACACGACTCGAAAATACCCCCGAGCGCCGTCATTATGTCAAAGGACGAAACACTTTTGCCTTCTCAGATTTGAGACACATCATCGCCAAGGCCGCGTTGGCTGATGATTTTAATGCCGTTTGCAACAAAAACCAGAAACTCTCCCGAAAATCTTTCGTGGACGCGCTGTTACGGATGGTCGCGTGAGTAAACCATGCATCATTTCGGTGAAACTTTAGCTTGAAAACTAAGTTTTTGAAAAATTTATCAGCCTAACCCATCGATGTAACAGCAATTAATAAATCCCAAAAAATTTTCTATCCTGTAACAAATAATACCATGCCTGTCAATAATACTCTGCCTTTTCTAAAGGATATCCGCATTTATGGCAATTGTCGTAAACCGTACGTACCCAATACAAACACTATAGATGTTTTTTATTATGGAATGAACATATTCTTTACTTCATCAGTATAAGAACCGTCATCCTTATAGATTACAAGAGGAGCGGTTACTTTTGCTCCGGCTCTGCCCCCTTTTACACCTTCTGCAATTACAAGTTTGGATTCCGAATTATTTTTTGAATAAATAAACTTAAAGCACTTGGGCTCTATTCCTGATAAACGCATATAAGCAATTATATCGGCTATGCGTTCTGATGGATAAATCATTATAAATTTAGATGAAATATCCATAAGACGGCTTGCCGATTCAAAGATCTCGGGAAGAGAAATCATGATTTCATGTCTTGCAAGTGCACGCTGATTATCAGGGTTCACCCTTCCGGAATTTGCCTTCCTGTAGGGGGGATTACATACAATAATGTCAGGTGACCCTGAAAGCATGCTCTTTTTTAAATTCTTTACATCAGTGTAAACGATTTTAATTTGTTCTTCCATGCAGTTATTTTTCACATTCAGGGCGGCAAGATCTGCAAGACTTTTTTGAACTTCAATTCCGTATATTTCAATTCCGGGATTTCTATACGCGAGTATAAGAGAAATTATACCGCACCCGGTTCCTATATCCAAGACTTTATCTCCGGCGGCTGATTTAACATATGAGGCAAGCAAGACCGAATCAACTGAAAATCGGTATCCAAGCTTATTTTGTCTGATACTTATTTTACCATTGAAGAACGAATCATCTGTCAGTAAATCCATAATCAGATGGCCCCGATTTTGAATTTGATATCACGAACCATCTCTTTTCCAAACTCGTTGTTAAGCTTTGATATTATATCTTTTTTATAATATTGCAGTTCCTGCATCCATACGGAACCGCTTACATTTACCAGAAGAGTTTGTCCTTTGAATCCGGCAGGTTTTGTATTTTTATAAATTGCTTCTCCTACAATATTTTTCCAGATGCCGGAAATATTTTCTGTTTCAAAGCCCAATTCCATCCGGAATTTGTTTAATATATTGCCGAGAATATTGCCGATCTGTTCAAAATCATCGTTATTTTTTTTAGCATTCTGCATTTGTTGTCCCATAAAAATCAGAATATACGCGCTGTTCTTAAGAATTCTTAAGACAAAAGGATTATGGCACAATAAGCTTTATCATTCAAGTACGGCCGGTTTTTTATGATGATTTTAAAATAGCAGCATACTTAAAATATTTTTGCATGCTTGCTATATATTTGCTATAGTTCAGCCGATATAAATCTACAACAAAATGTTTATACGAGTATCAAACTTACCGGAGAAATTCAAATAATGACAATAAGTAAAGAATTGCTTGAAATCCTTGCCTGTCCTAAATGTAAAGGTCGTATTCATCTTAATGATGCGGGCGATGGCCTTATATGCAAAAACTGCAAACTATTATATGAGATAAGGGATGGAATTCCCGTAATGTTGATAGATGAGGCCAAGCCCATATAAGCAGAGGAATAGATGAGCATCCCGCGGCCTCCTAAACCGGCAAAACTTGTAATCGGAGTTTTTCTCAATGACAAAAATCTACTTGAATCTCTGCAAAACGAGCTGATCGCAGAATTTGGTCAGGTGGATATTATAAGCCAATGGTTTTTATTTGATTATACCTCTTATTATGAGCCTGAAATGGGCTCACCTCTTTTCAGAAGGATGTTTGCATTTAACAATCTTATTGAACTGACAAGTCTTTCTCAAATAAAAATATTTACAAACGAAATTGAAGCAAAATATTCAAAAAGCGGGAAAAGAATCGCTAATATTGATCCGGGATACATGCTGCATGAAAAATTTGTTCTTGCAACAGGTAAAAATTTTGCACACAGAATATATATCGGAAATAATATTTATGCAGATTTGACTTTAATTTATCAGAACGGAGAATTTCAAACATTGCCCTGGACATATCCTGATTATGCTGATGAAAAAATGCTGTCTTTTCTTAAAAATGTTCGCGATAAATATGTTGCCGATATAAAACAGGACTACAAATAATGATAAAAAGCATGACCGGATTTGCAAGCTCGGAAAAAACAGGAGAGGGTTTTGAAGTCATTACTGAAACCCGCACATATAACAGCAAGTACCTTGATGTTAACTTGCGTTTGCCTTATGAATACTCAGCTCTTGAAGAAAGAATCAGAGGCTTGATTGGCGCCAGAGTTTCAAGGGGCCGTATTGATATTAAAATTACTATAAGAGAAAGCAACACCAGTTTAGTAGAATTTGAAATAAATGAGGAAAAAGCTCTCGCATATTATAATGCACTTTTGCGCCTCAAGGACAAATTAGGCCTTGATGCTCAAATACCCCTTGAGATGATAGCAGGCGCTGAAGGAGTGATAAAACCGGCGGAAAGCAAAAAAGATGTGGAGGTTCAGTGGCCTTTGATAAAAGATTCTGTTGATGAGGCTTTGGATTTTCTTGACCGGATGAGAAGAAAAGAAGGTGAATACATATCCCGTGATTTTATCATGCGTATTGAAAACATTGAAACGCTGCTGAACACTATCGAATCCGAATCCCGTGATCTGCTTTTGCATTACACAGAACGCTTAAAAGACCGGATATCGGTATTGACAAAAGATACCATCGAAACAGATGCCGGAAGAATTGCTCAGGAAGCGGCATTTCTTGCAGACAGGTCTGATATATCCGAAGAAATACTCAGGGTAAAAAGCCATTTAAACCAATTTAATATTATAATGAATTCGGGCGAGCCCGCCGGAAGAAAGCTCAATTTTCTTCTTCAGGAATTTAACCGTGAATTTAATACAATAGGTTCAAAAACTGAAAAAGCTATAGTATCTCATACAATTGTGGATGTTAAATCCGAGATTGAAAAGTTAAGGGAGCAAGTGCAGAATATAGAATAATTACGCATAAAACATAATCTATCATCCGGAACATATTTAATCTATTGGTTTCCTGCCTTCGCAGGAATGGCAAAAATTGGAGTTTTCCGACTTTTTACAAGGTCAACAATAAAAAGATAAGGAGTAAAATGGAACAGACTCTTTTAAACATTGGGCATGGAAGTTCGGTAGTGGCTGAACGGGTTGTTGCAATTGTATCCCCCAATTCGGCCCCTATGAAGCGCTTAAAGGATGATGCAAAAGAGGAAAAACGTCTTGTTGATGCAACGCATGGACGTAAAACACGGGCAATAATTGTTTTGGACAGCAACCATGTAATTCTTTCCAGCTACAGTCCCGAAACGATTTCTCAGCGTTATACCAGCCTTAAAGAGTCTAAATAAAGACATATGCCTTTAAAAGCAGATACCACAAATAAAGCGGATACCGGCAAAGCGCCTTCAAAACATGGGTGCCTTTTTATTATTTCCGCACCTTCCGGAGCAGGAAAGACTACTCTTTGCAAACGATTGATGGATCGATTTGATATTATTTATTCAGTATCTTATACCACAAGAGCACCACGCAAAGATGAAAGAAACGGTGTTGATTATTTTTATATATCAAAAGAAGAGTTTGAAAAAAAAATCCGGGAAGACAAATGGGCGGAATGGGCGGAAGTACACGGAAATTTCTACGGTACATCTGCTGAGTATTTAAATGACGCTCTTCTTTCCGGGAAAGACATACTTCTGGATATAGATGTAAAAGGCACCCTGCAAATACTTAAACGCTATCCTGACAGTATTACTATCTTTATAATGCCGCCGTCCTTTGATGATCTGAGAATACGAATGGAATCAAGAGGATCGGACAACAGGGAAGTAATAGAAAAACGTCTGAGAAATGCCAAACAAGAGATGGCTCAGAGAAACCTGTATAAACACGAGATAATTAATGATAACCTTGATAAGGCAACCAGTCAGCTTTTTATGTTGGTTGAAAAATACCGGTCAGGTAATTTGTGAATGATAATTGACAGCATTGATAATATTGAAATCTATAGCGGATTAGGAAATGAAATATCCACTGCATTAAGGTATATAGCCACAGCTGACTTTAACAATATGGAACCTGGAAAATATGATATTGACGGTGACAACATATTTGTCATTATAAGCGATTATTCTACAAGACACAGTAATGAGTGCCGATTGGAAGCACATCGTAAATATATAGATGTTCAGTATGTTGCAAAAGGTGTTGAATGGGTTGGATATGCACCTCTGGAAAATCAGGCGCCCGCAGAAGAATATGATGATAAAAAAGATTGCGCCTTTTTTGAAGAAAAAGCTTCATTTATAAAACTTGGAAAAGGAATGTTTGCAATATTTTTCCCAACAGATATTCATATGCCCGGAACAGCTGATAAGCCGGCCCCTGTCAGAAAGGCGGTAGTAAAGGTCAGGCTTTATCCTGTTTGAGGCCTGGCTGCAAACATACTGTTAGTAGACGAATCTTTAAATGGAATTTCTGAGGATGCTTTTATTTACATTGGCGATTCAGCTATGGTTACCAAAAAGAATTTAGAGGCCATCGTAAAAGATTTAATTTAAAAAATGCCTATTTGCGGCCTCGAACTTCGTTGATCAGTTCTATCTGAATTTCCTGGATCTCTATCAATCTTTCCCCAGGATGAATTTTTTCTATCATTTAAAACACATTCTACCAGATAGTTGCAATAAAAACTGGACAAACGCCAACGGATGATGTATACAGCAGTTATATGACATTTCATTCGTGAGGTAACTGATTTGAATCTATTGGAAGTCTTTGTCCGACCCGTTTATTTGCCCGAAGAGCAGCAATTCCAAAAATTGATGCAGGAACATCATTATCTCGGGGCTCTGCCCAAGATAAGTGAAACCATCTGGTATGTCGCCTTGTGGCAGGAACAGTGGGTAGCTCTGCTTGGTTTTTCCGCCGCAGCCTTAAAGTGTTCAGCGCGGGATCGTTGGATCGGATGGGACTTCCGCCATCAATATGATCGGCTAAAGCTAATTACCAACAACAGCCGTTTTCTGATCCTCCCGAAATGGCATGTCCAAAACCTGGCTTCCCGTATTCTATCGTTGTGCCAAAAGAGGCTTTTGGCAGATTGGCAGGCAGCGTTCGGACATCAATTGCTGCTATTGGAGACCTTTGTGGACCCACAGAGATTTTCAGGAACCGTTTACAAAGCTGCCAACTGGAAATACGTTGGCGACACAAAGGGCTTTCGTAGAACCAGGCAAGGTTACAGTTCCAAAGCACAGACACCAAAGATGGTTTTTGTTAAACCGTTAAAATCCGATGCACAAGCACTGTTATCCCAGCCCATTCTCGATCCTGCATACCGAATTACAGGAGATTCCAAAATCATGCTCAGCGCCGAACAGATGCGATCCTTACCCGATTTTTTTACCACTATTTCCGATCCGCGCCGCAGCCAGGGACAACGCCACCGACTTGCAGCGGTTTTAGCCATTGCAGCCGGTGCAATCCTGTGTGGAATGCGTGGATATCAAGCCATCTCGGATTGGGCTGAAAGTCTCAGCCAAAATGCCCTGGAACGTTTCGGCTGCCGCCGCCGAAACGGCAAGTATGTTGTTCCGAGTCTGTCTATCATCCGCAATATCCTTATAAGCGTTGATCCCATAGACTTGGACCGCGCTTTGCAGCTTTGGAACCAACGCTATGGCCAGCAGGACGAAAGCCTCGCCATTGACGGAAAGACGATGTGTAATGCCATTGCGGAAAGACCTCCCATGAAACAGCCTATGGCATTACCAGCCGAACGCCTGAACAAGCTGACGCAAAACGGGTTCTTGCCACAAACCGCCGCGGGCACTGGTGCATCGAGAATAGCTGCCATTACATCATCGACTGGAACTATGACGAAGACCGCAGTCGTATACACACCGGTCATGGTTCGGAAAACATAACCCGACTGCGGCGTTTTGCCATAAGCATTATCAAATCAAAAGGTGTGCGTAGCGTTGCACAGAAAATGCAGCAGCTCATGCGCAATTCACGCTTGGTTTTTGACTATTTGCGGATGACGGAAAACTCATGCGCTTCTGTACCTTAAGGATTAGAACAAATTTACCGTGGACGGAGGGGTGCGTCCGGTTGTTGAGAAAATATCGCAAAAACTTGATTCGCAATCGGATGCCAATGATTTGAATGGTAGTAATTTAATAAACTGCCATCAGCTATCCGGCTGACTTTAAAAAAACTATGACTTTCCGTTCAGACACT
>NZ_JBAMMY010000162.1:0-1969 GCF_051233685.1 Desulfobacterium sp. N47 | reverse complement strand
GAAAAAGTGACGGCGATCCGGGAACCAAAAGCCTCTGGCTCGGTTTGCAACGAGTGGACGATCTCGCCGGCATGTGGAGAGTTCTCATGGCATATGCCCAATCCAATCGTGCTAAACAGACTTATGGGTAAGGGTCAGCTTTTGCCAAGGGGTTTCTTGCTGGCGTCCATATATCCCCGGCTGTTTTCCCCACAGCCAGACCGGTGGAGATAAAAGAAGGGCAAAAGAATCCCATTGCCTATCTGGCGTATAGTTCCGCCCAAAGTTGGATTGTCAAGGAGAAGGTAAATCCGAACCAGGGCGGGATTTATTTTAAAGAAGGTGTTGACCATAAAGGGCCAGCGCCGGTTGTCCTGTTAGCCACCATCCCAAGGATGGCTACCAAGCAGGCCGAAACGTTGGGGGCGATATTATGTTTTGGAGATGCCGATTTCGTTAACGATCAGTTTCTCGGGATGATGGCCAATAAGGATCTTTTCATGAATACCGCGCACTGGTTGGAAGGCGAATTAGATCTTATTTCCACTCGCCCGCAGCAATATGCATATCCCTATCATCATCTCACTAAAAAACAGGGGCAATGGATCTTTTGGCTGCTTGTTGTTGTCCTGCCGCTTCTTCCGGCGCTAATAGGTTCAGGGATATACATTTATAGGAGATGGCGCGGTTAGAGATAGAAAGGGATTGGCTTTTGCGAAGAAATAAAATCAACCTGATTTTGGTTTTAATCCTTGTGCTTCTGGGGGCATACGCATATCTAAATGAAAACAGCAAACTGCGAAGTGCCCCGAAGGCACAGAAGATCGAAAAAATATTTGATTTTGATAAAGACGATATTCAGGAAATAATGTTACGCTGGCAAAACCAGACCATAATTTTCAGAAAAGAACGGGGACTATGGCTGATCAAAAAGCCTTGGGATGCCCCAGCGGACAAGGGGAAAATAAAAGATTTGTTGTCCGTATTTAATTACGGGATCGTCAGGCCGATAGATGACCATCCTTCAGACTATAGTCAATATGGCCTGATTCAGCCGGAAGTGGAATTAGGCATCAAGGGTAGAGGCGATCCTTCTTTCCGCGTTTTGGAGATTGGGAGCAATGATCCGAATCATACCGGTTGCTATGCCAGAGTAAAAGGAGAAGCGCGTATTATCCTGATTGGCGTTGCTTACAAAGCTGAGCTGCAAAAGGAGGCATCTTATTTCCGATTGCTACAGTAGAGCCAATTACCGTAGCTCACTATCTTATGGGTGGCCCGACAGCAAACGACCACAATGCCTTCTGAAAACCTCTTGAGCCGATTATAGATAAAATGAATGAGCTGGCACAGAAATATTATGATTGTTCAAGACCTGCATTCTGTGCAAAAACCGGCCTTCTTGATGAAATTGTTCAGTTAAATGAATTAAGAAAGTATCTTATGGCCTTTGCAGGCTCAGCTTACCAGAACCCAAAGTCAATCTGTCCGCAAAATCATATGATTCTGCCGAGATACATAAGTCATATAAGAAATACGCTTGAAAATTCAAAAATTATATAATGTGAAAACACAATTTCGAATGCCGTTTATCCCACAAGCAAGATTGTGGGTTTTCCAGTGTGATTTTATAATAATAATCTAAAGTTTCGCAGTTGAGTAAACGAATTGATTACAAAGTATATTTTCAATAACTTCAATAAGATGTAATATGTTTTTTGTGTCAATCTCATCAGATAATAGCTGACTTGACATAATGATAAGCTCTTTGACATTACGCCATAATTCGTCTGCCATACTAAAATATACTTGCTGTTCGGATAATTCCCTGAACAGCGGGCCTATCGGCCCAGCAATTCTCGGTGAAATTAAGAAGCTGCATAATATCACCACACAGAACAAATCTTGAGTTTATTTTTCGCAATCAGTAACAGGTTGTTTAAAATCCGGGCATTTTCAATAAAAGTTATAACATATTGATATATTACTA
>NZ_JBAMMY010000215.1:0-3555 GCF_051233685.1 Desulfobacterium sp. N47 | reverse complement strand
TCCAAGAAGAGTACTACTTTAATTTTCGTTTTTTCAACAACTGTGCGATATATCCAATAATTATGTCAAAGAGCAAAAAGCTGCCACCGGACCGGATACCGCTGGCAGCTTGATGGCTTTAAACTTTGGACTCTCAAGATACAAACATTCTGACGAAAAAGAATACCCGACACCTGCTGCATTATCTATTCAGCAACTTAATGATTTTACAGCTTCTTATGGTTCAGTTGGATCTCACACTTTTTTCCACCCTCTTTTGGATCGTTGCGAATCGGATGTCGGTTTTAGCGAGTGTCTTGACTCGCGAAAACGTTTAGAAGAATTGACCGGCAAGCCGGTTGTCCATTTTGCCTTGCCTAACGGAAACGGCAATGAAAATACCATGGTCTGGGTACGTCGATCAGGCTATCATTCATGCAGGACAATAACTCCGGGTTGGGTAACTCCGAAAACTTCACCATTTCTTCTTCCATGTTTTGGGGTTTCAGATAAAGCTGATATCTATAAAGCTGCAATCCAGGTATGTGGTTTATGGGATTTTTTTAAAATTTTAAAAAATAAGCTGTTATAAATGAAAATACTGTTAAATACCCCGGATATGAGGCTTATAGGCGGTGTGGCAGCTTTTTGCACTACGCTTAAAAATAATCTAAAATGTGATACTGATATTTTTATATCGGGGCCACGAGATAAATCAAACTCTAAAACCAATACGCTACTGCGTATGCTGATGGATTATGTGAAATATTTCATCATAATGGCAGGAAAACAATATGATGTTGTCCACATTAATCCTTCTTTCAGAGTTCGGTCGCTGATAAGAGATGCCGGATTTGTTCTTTTGGCAAAGTGTTTTCGAAAAAAAGTAGTTGTTTTCATACATGGCTGGGATATGGATCTGGAACAAAGGCTACGGCAAAGGTGGCTATGGCTGTTTCGTTGGGCCTATTTCCATACCGATGCCTTCGTGGTATTAGCTAACGACTTTAGGAAGCGGCTGCAATCTATGGGTTATGCTGGCCCGGTTTATCTTGGAAGAACAGCAATCGATAACTCATTACTTTCCTTTTTTGAATGCAATGAGTTATCAAATTATCGTTCAAATGGGTCTTTTAATATCCTTTTTCTTTCCCGCATAGTAAAAGAAAAAGGAATTATTGAAGCTTTGGAAAGCTATGCTATTCTGAAATCAAAAAATCCTAATGTGAAAATGACAGTGGCCGGAGATGGCAAAGGATTGGAAGAGGCAAAAAAACTTGTAACCGATCAAAAGATAGCAGATGTTCAATTCGTCGGTTATGTAACTGGTGAAGACAAGGCAAAGGTCTTTCGAAACGCGGACTGTTATTTGTTTCCATCCTATGAAGAAGGCATGCCTATTTCTGTGATAGAGGCCATGGCTTTCGGGTTGCCTGTTATAACAAGGCCCGTGGGCGCTCTGGCGGATTTTTTTGAAAACGGCATTATGGGATATCTGACTGAAAGCAAGTCTCCAGAGCTGCTGGCCGATCTGGTGAAGAAACTGATTGATGATCCTGTCCTCTGCGATAAAATGAGCCGGTATAACCGGCAATATGTAAGTGAGCATTTTAGCGCAGCATTTGTTGCCGCATATATCAAGACTATATATTCCGATATCCTCAACTCAAATCGCGTAGGGATAGTAACCCGGCAAGACCTTTAAAAATTGTTTAACACATTTATCCTTATTGCCGCGGCAAGCTTTAACATTCTCGAATTTCACAGGCCCGGGCAAATTTTTTTAATACAGTTCGCCATCTGAAGCAAGACCACATATTTAATGCCTTCTTTAAAAGAGTATATAATGCGGCTGAAAAGAGCTTCCATGGCGGAAGTTTTTTATCGTGCAAAACACCGTATTGAAAATAAACAGCTCAGAAGAAGAGCTTTTAGTGAAGGCTTGACTCTTCCTGTTCCCTGTATTCCGCGTGATGATTGGGCCGGTCTCTTGATGCCCGATATCCAGGTAGGCGTGGATTCGATTGAACCGGAAGAATTATTAAAAGGGAAGATATACACGTTAAATACCGGTGAGGATTCGATCGGACAATTTGAAACCCGATGGAGAAATATTTTTTCCGGGGACATCAAATATAACGGCGCTCTTGCTGATATAAGAGCAATATGGGAGCCGGCCCGGCTGCAGCACCTGGCTAAGTTGATCATAGCCGGGCAGATATCTCAACCAAAGGATGTTTCACGAATTGAAAAGGCGATCAGGGACGGAATCCTAGATTGGCTTGAAAAAAATCCCTTTTTGCTGGGCCCCCATTACATCTCACCTATGGAATGCGGACTGAGGCTGCCTGTATTTGTTTATGCCCTGATCACCCGGAACCATTGGAGCGATGAGGATCGTGACATGCTTCTGGACGCTGTCTACAAGCACGGGTGGTGGGTGGCCGGGCGTCTGTCTCTTTATGCTTCCCTTGGCAACCACACAATATGTGAAAGCATAGGGTTGATATTTGCTGGGGCGGTATATCGAAAAACCGCAGAAGGCAAAAAATGGCTTGAAAAAGGCATCTCTCTTTTACAACAGGAATTGTCTCACCAGGTGATGGAGGATGGAGGACCTAACGAGCAGTCCTTCAATTATCACCGGTTTGTTCTGGATCTTTACCGGCTTGCAGCTGGCTTTCTTGAAAAAAACGGTCTTTACGATTGTACTTTATGGAAGCCGCGTCTTACAAAGGGAGAAAACTTTTTGAAGACATTTATGGATGCATCCGGAAATGTCCCATCCATCGGCGACAGCGATGACGGATATGCGCTTGCCCCTTGTGTTTATCCGAAGAGGGGTGATGATGATTTTATGGAGACGCGGCCATGTGTAACTTTTCCGGAAAGCGGTTATACTGTTATCCAAAGTGCGAAAAGACTTCTGTTTACTTTTGATCATGGTTCTCTGGGTATGGCCCCTTTGTATAACCATGGACATGCGGATGCCCTTTCTATAAGCCTTTCCGTGGCTGGCGAACAAGTGCTCGTTGATTCCGGTACATACCGGTATAATGGTGAGCCTGAATGGAGACGCTATTTCAAAGGAACACGGGCACACAACACAGTTAATATTGATGGTGCGGATCAGGCTGTTCAGGAAACCGGTTTCATCTGGAGCCATCCCTATAAGGCTGAGTTGTTGAGCATAATTGAAAAAAATGGATCGATTATCCTTGAGGCCGGCCATGACGGTTACGCACGGCTCAAACATCCGGTTTATCATAAACGAACTGTTATTCTGCTTGATGCTTCCTGCTTTGTGATAAGGGATCTGTTTTCCGGTAAAGGAAATCATAACTTTGAACTCAATTTTCACCTTCATCCCGATGCATCGGTTCAATCAGAGGATGCCTGGCTTAGTATCAGAAAAAATAATGCTAAGGTCAATACTGATGGTCTCGTAAAAAGTAACATTTTATAACACATTGAATTATTTTATTATTTATAAAGTTTTCTCTTGACTTTTATTTCTTTAATTTATATATATAATTAACAGAATCAAATGGTTAAGAGGAATATTATGATACATAT
>NZ_JBAMMY010000211.1:0-4606 GCF_051233685.1 Desulfobacterium sp. N47 | reverse complement strand
AGAAAACATGCTCAACTAATTAATATCATACAGAGAGTCACCGATATTTTCATTCTTCTTATTATTACATGGCTTGTCAGCAAAAAATACGGATCAAACGAATTAAATAAAGTATTTGCCATATATGGAAGTTTGCTTATGGCAGTTATTTTTTCTTTCCTTGGCATTTACAAATCGTGGAGAGAAACTTCCTTTTTCAGCCAGATCAGGGCTCTTTTCTTTGCCTGGTTTTCTGTCCTTATTGTATTCAATTTAATTATTTTGCTTTTAAGCAACAAGGAACAACTCAAAATCTTATTTCCATTTGGTCTTTTCAATGCTCCGGAATTTCTTTACTGGTCTGTTTTTGTTTTTGCCGGTTTAGCCATAGAAAGGGTTATTGCTAAAACTGTTCTTCATTCTATCAGAAAAAAAGGTTATAATCAGCGTTTTGCGGTGGTAGTGGGAGCAGGTAATTTAGGTATTAAAATAACCGGCACGTTAAAAGAAAATTCATGGCTCGGTATCGATATAAAAGGCTTTTTTGATGATGATCCCGGCAAAAACGACACTACGATTAACGGAATCAGAGTTATCGGAAAACTTCATGATATTGTGCCCTATGTTAAGAACAATAAAATCGACATGGTTTACATAGCATTGCCTTCAATAAACGAATTAAGCATAAGAAATGTTATTTCCGAACTTTGTGAAACAACAGCCGCTGTTTTTATGGTGCCTGATGTTTTTAATATAACTCTTCTGAAGCTAAGTCTTGAAGAAATTGCGGGCTTGCCTGTAATCAATTTAAATGAAACTCCCTGCTGCGGAATAAATGATATTATTAAATTGCTTGAAGACAGAATTCTTGCTTTAATTATTTTAGTAATAATTTTACCTTTTATGCTTATAATAGCTTTAATTGTAAAGCTCACATCTCCCGGACCGGTTATATTCAAACAAAGCCGCTACGGAATAAACGGCAATAAAATAAAGGTGTTAAAGTTCAGAACCATGACTGTTTGCGAAGACGGAACAAATCTTAGGCAAGCCGGAAGGAATGACAGCAGAGTAACCCCGTTTGGTTCTTTTCTACGCAGAACTTCTTTGGATGAACTGCCCCAGTTTTTTAATGTTCTTTTGGGTAATATGTCCATAGTCGGACCGAGACCTCACGCAGTAGCTCATAATGAACTGTATGGCAAACTGATTAAGTTTTATATGTTAAGACATAAAATGAAACCGGGCATTACTGGCTGGGCACAGATTAACGGGCTTAGAGGTGAGACGGATACATTGGAAAAAATGGAAAAAAGGGTTGAATATGACCTGTATTATATAAATAACTGGTCAATCCTGCTGGATCTTAAGATTATGCTGATTACAATCTTTAAAGGGTTTACAGGAAAAAATGCATACTAAAGAGCTAATTTCAAATTTAAAAGCCGTTGCTGCATCTTTGGTCTTGAAACTGAGCAAGACAGGACGTCTGCTGTATAAATTATTGACTGCAAGCCTTGCGAATGTATCTGTGATTCCGGAAAAAAGCCTCTGCGTTTCCATAGGCATCGACGGCATATCAGTTTGTTACGGATCAAAGTTTTTATCCCGCGTAAGGGTTATCTGCTTTAGGAATATTCTTCCTGAAAACGACCGGCATCCTGATCCTGACGATTTCGCCTCAATTGTTTTTTCAGCCTTAAAAGAACTTAAAGTTAATAAAACCGACATAATACTTAGTATTCCAAAGATTTGGACCATTATTCAGCCTGTTGAATTTCCTCTTGCCGTTAAAAAAGAACTATCAAGTGCCGTTTCTTTTGAACTGGACAGATTAACGCCTTTAAGCCCGGAAAATGCCTTATATGATTTTACAACACAAAGCGAGAAAGACGGTAAGATTTGCCTGACTTTGGTTGCGGCTAGAGCAGATCTTGTTAACCGCTATATGGAAGCTCTTGCAGGAAAAGGCATGCGGGTTAAAAGAGTAACCATCAATCTTTCCGGGATAAGCACGCTTTTGACTTACATGGATAAAAAATCGGATTTCATTTTTGTGCAAATCAATAAATTTGCTTATGAAGGTGGTCTCATAACAAATGGTTCAATTTTATCCGGGTTCACAGGCCGTTTCAATAATGATGAAACTTCCGGATGGGAAAAATTAACGAAAGAGATTAATACGCTTATAGCTGCTCACAGCGGGCATGGAAAACCATTAAAGTTGATAGCTGATTTTATAACCGGAGCAGAAATAATTCCGGAGCATAAATTCTCAATGCCTGTCCAGAACCTGCGTCATATGGATATGAAACTTTTGCCTGCAAGAAATAACCGGCAGGACATGAAAAAGTTACCTTGTATCGCAGCCGGGGGAATGCTGGAATTATTGCAATCAAAAACAATAAAACCGGACCTGCTGTCCAAAGGAGTCCACAAGGAATCAAAAGCTCCTGTGGGCCTTACAGTCTTTCTGTTGCTTATTCTTTTAGCGATTGGCGCTTTTCATATTATTATGCCCTTCAGGATGGAAAAGCAAATGCTTGCAGAAATTGACCGGCAGATTGTATCGGTTAAAAACGAGGCCAAAAAAGTCGAGAAGCTGAAAATGGAAACACAATTGATAGAAAGCGATATAGCCTCGATAGACAATTTTAAGCACAACAGTCCAATGCTTTTACCTATTCTCAAGGAACTTACTATCATTCTTCCCGCAAAAGCCTGGTTAACAAGGATAAAGATCGGTGAAACAACTGTTGATATTGAAGGATATGCGGACACTGCAACCGATATCCTGCCAAAATTAGAATCATCGCCTTATTTCAAAAAAGCTGAGTTTGCCTCTGCAACCACGAGGGATTCCAAAAAAAATGTCGACCGGTTTGCCATTAAAATGGAAATCAGAGGTATTAAAAAGGATGTTAAAGAGGCTGTAAAAAGTGAAACAAAAAAGTAAATTTTTAGTTATTACACTGCCGTTTACAATAATTCTTACAGGCCTTGTGATTTATCAGTATGGTTTCTTAAAAATCAGGCAGGAACAGGCTTCCATTGAAGAAATGAAAACCTTCAAAATAAAGAGCCTCAAAAAATATATGGCTATGGTTGCACGTAAACCTCAACTTGAAAAAAAACTGATCCGGTTGAAAGAAACCAGGGAAGCAGATAACAGTAAAATCATAGACGGGCAAACCATAGCACTTGCCGCAGCATCATTGCAGAATGCCGTTAAGGGAATAATTACCGCAAGGGGCGGAACCATATACAGTGAGCGTGTCGAGAAACCTGAAGATTACAACAATTTCAAAAAAATAAGCATCACCATCGATATGTCTATGCCTGATACGAGGGCATTGGGTGACACCCTTTATTCCATAGAAACACAAACACCTTTTTTTGTAATAAAAGAGTTTGACGCAAGAGTGAAAAATTATCGTGACCCAAAAGAACTTCTGATAAAATTAAAGGTATCGGCTATTACGGACGCAAGGTAAAATATGCGATTTTTAAAATATATTATCAAGAGTGCCCATCTTCTGAATATCTTCCTCATTATTGCCGTTGTATTTTATGCCCGATATGCCGTTTTGCCCGTATTGAACACAAGCATTAAATACAGCCTGCCAAAGAGTAAAGATATTATTTTATCAGAAGATGATAAACCGGTTATAAACCAGAGCCCTTCCCTTTCCGAATTCATGGTGGTAGCCGATCAGAATCTCTTTCATCCGGACAGAATTATACCCGCAGTAAAAATTACCGCTCCGCCTGTTCCTCCTCCTGAGATTGTTCTTTATGGAACTCTTATCACTGATAATGAAAGTTATGCATATCTGGAAGACAAAAAATCATCATACAAAACACCGGGAAGGGGTAAAAGACAATTGGTTCTTAAAAAGGGCAGCATCATTGGCGGTTACACCCTTACAACTATAGAAGATAATAAGATTGAACTGATCAAGGGAGAAAATAAAATGGTCGTTAATCTTATGGATTCCAGAAAACCAAAAACAAGGGAAGACTCAGCAAACGGCAAGTCCAAAGTCAAGACAGGTATCATGCCTGCGGCAGATCCTATGAAATCTTCTATTCCGCAAAACCCGGAGAGCCCGGATGTAATGTCATCCATGCAGATAACATCTCCTTTCGGAGGACAATTTCCTATGCCTGTTCCACCTTCGGCCTCTGATGCCGGAAATGCAGGAAAACCTGGCGCAACTCGCTATATATCGCCAAGAGCAAGAGCAAAAATACTGAAAATGGACAGCAACAATACTATTATGCCTGCTCCATAAACCCGATATCTCATTTCGTGCTTTCAGGCAGGCAGGCTTCATCAGCATTTTCAACTTATGAACTAATGAACTATTATACCTTTTCTTTGAGCCCTCGCCCCTTGCACCTTGTGTCTTGAACCTTATAAATCTTATGAATTCATGATTATCAGCTTACATATTACATATTGATGAAAGCACCCCTGATTTTTCCCACGGTAAATTTGTTCTAAATATAAGCTTCAATTATTTAGAACCACTGGTTGAAATCTTTTCGTCATTTTCAGATAATCGAAGACAGCTCTTACGTTAAATGATAATCGTCTCATTTTTTGAGACACGGTTTGTTTGGC
>NZ_JBAMMY010000209.1:0-22203 GCF_051233685.1 Desulfobacterium sp. N47 | reverse complement strand
TCCAAGAAGAGTACTACTTTAATTTTCGTTTTTTCAACAACTGTGCGATATATCCAATAATTATGTCAAAGAGCAAAAAGCTGCCACCGGACCGGATACCGCTGGCAGCTTGATGGCTTTAAACTTTGGACTCTCAAGATATTTAGAAGCAAGGTATTTAACATTTTACAACCTACAAATAACCTACAGATTAACTTAAAAAATAAGATTTATTTTTGTTTCAGCCTTGCTGTTTGACAAAGTCATACTTACCAAACAAAAATTGCCCTGTATAGTATCCAAAAGGATACCTTTTTAAGATTTTTTATTAGAGTTGTTTTCTTGTTCGGATTTTTCCCCGCAGTTTTTAGCTATGAGTATGTCGATGCAATCAGAATATGATTTCGTAGTAACCGCATTTGGAAATAATTTATCTTTTGAGGCAAAGATTTTTTTATTTTTTTACTTGACAATCGTTGCTCCAAAAAGCTATGAGAACCGAAACAATTACGTTGAGTCATGAAATTTTTTATGTGAAGGTATGGGAGTTATAAGCTGTGTTTTCTCAGATGCTACAAGCCGGCCTATATGATTTTTTCTTTGTTTTTATTTTCTTTATAGTCGCCATCGGGCTATCAGTTGTGATGGTTATATTGAATTCCCTGATAGGTCCAAACTATCGTGGAAAAAGGAGAGGGGAAACCTATGAAAGTGGTGTTGCCCCAATCAGAACCGCCTGGATTCAGTTCGGAGCGTCCTATTATCTTTTTGCCCTGATTTTTTTAGCATTTGATGTGGACGTACTTTACCTTTTTCCGGTGCTTCTGACTTATCAGAAAGGAACCGGTTATATCGAACTGGTTGAACTCTTTATCTTCCTCTTTATCATTTCTCTGGCGATTGTTTATGCCTGGCGTAAAGGAGTTTTTGAATGGAGATAAAGAAAAGCCCATATTGTGAACCTACTATGGCGATAGATGGAGCACCGGCAGTACTGGGATTTGCTCCTGTTCAGAATTTATTGAATCTGGCAAGAGTAAATTCTCTCTGGCCCATTACTTTTGGGATTGCATGCTGTGCTATTGAGATGATGGCCGCAGGTATGGCACGATTCGATCTTGATAGATTCGGGACAATTTTCAGAGCAAGCCCGCGCCAGTCGGATGTTATGGTTGTTGCAGGAACAATATCAAAGAAACTTGTTCCTACCATAAGGACTCTGTATGATCAGATGCCGGGACCCAAATGGGTAATGGCAATGGGCAATTGTGCCATTTCCGGCGGGCCATTTGCTTATGATGGTCAGTATGCAATAGTTAACGGAACAGATAAGATTATTCCCGTTGATATTTATATTCCCGGATGTCCACCACGTCCGGAAGCTTTTATTCAGGGACTTCTTAAATTACAAACCTTGATTAGTAAAGGAACAATGGATGCTAACCGAAGGGCAGAAAAAGCTGCTGGAAGAGCTAAAAAATAATCTGGCGAAATCCGTGCCTGAAGCAAAGATCAGCCAGAGTGATTATGCCCGTACAGGCTATCACCTGGAGTTCAGTTCAAGCAAGGTCGGTATGCGCAGGGTAGCTAAGGAAATGAGGAGCAGGCGATTCAACTTGGAAACCGTTACAGCGGTTGATTTTATAGATTCGTTTGAGATCGTTTACCTTTATTATAGTTATAATCAGGATAATATCCGCGTAATGGTGCGGATACGTGTGCCCAAGGATGAACCGCCGTTTACCATTTCGGCTGTTTATTCAGAGGCCATTTGGCTGGAACGGGAGGTTTATGACTTTTTCGGAATCCAATTTAAAGAGCACCCGGATTTAAGACGTATACTCAACCCCGATGATGCAGATTATTTTCCATTATTAAAGAACTTCGGCAAGACTACTATAACCGAAGAAATAGATGATATGCTATGTTGACCATCAAAACTATAGACGACATAAATATTAATGAGCGGCTATATCAGCTCAATTTAGGCCCTCAGCATCCGAGTACTCACGGGGTGTTGCACTTTTTGCTTACCCTTGACGGAGAAGTGGTGGTCAAAGCTGAAATGCTTATAGGTTATACGCATAGGGGCCATGAGAAAATGGCCGAGAACCGCATTTATGAACAGTTTTATCCAAATTCTGCACGGATGGATTATCTTTCTGGTATGATTTTTAATACAGGATATTGTGAAGCTGTTGAAAAGCTTTGCGGCATTGAAGTGCCAAAGAGAGCGCAGTATATCAGGGTTATTACTTCCGAACTTAATCGTGTAGCCAGCCATTTGCTTGGTGTCATGGATTTTGTTATGGGACTTGGTGCATATACGCCATTTCTTTACGGCTGGGATGATCGTGAAATAATACTTGATCTTCTGGAAACGATTTCCGGGTCGCGCCTTACCTATAATTACAGCCGCTTTGGTGGGGTTCGTGTTGATATAGACCAGGCTTTTTGTGATAGTGCGAAACGGTTTATAGATCGAATGAGAGGGCGATTTAAACTCTACAATGATTTGATAACCGGAAATATAATTTTTATTAAACGTACTGTCGGAGTCGGGGTTATCAGTAAAG
Source organism: Desulfobacterium sp. N47 (assembly GCF_051233685.1). NCBI lineage: Bacteria > Pseudomonadati > Thermodesulfobacteriota > Desulfobacteria > Desulfobacterales > Desulfobacteriaceae > Desulfobacterium > Desulfobacterium sp. N47. The sequence continues at coordinate 19,648 of NZ_JBAMMY010000209.1, read as the reverse complement.
ATGTAGCGCTGGATTACGGGGTTACCGGACCGACATTACGCGGTTCCGGGGTAAACTATGACGTTCGCAAAAGCGAACCTTATTCTTCGTATGAGGATTTCAATTTTGAGATTCCGACCAAAGAAGAGGGAGATTGTATGGCCCGATATCTGGTACGGTTAGCCGAAATTGAGCAAAGCTTAAGAATTATTGAGCAGGCTATAAACAATCTGCCAGACGGCCCTATTCGTGCCGATGTTCCACGTTTTATTACACCACCGTCCGGGGACTGTTATTATTCTTTTGAGAGTGCCCGTGGCGCAGTGGGTTATTATATAGTCAGTGATGGTACGCGTATTCCATATAGACTTAAAGTGCGCGCGCCTTCTTTTTCCAATTTATTTGTTATGAGTAAGATTATTCCTGGACATTTTGTTGCCGATCTTGTCGCTATCTTTGGCAGTATCGATGTAACGGTTCCGGAGATTGACCGGTGAATATGACACAACTTCCTATTATTAAAGATATTTATGGATTTTTAGGCCCGGATTTGCTGGTGGGCGTTGTAGGTCTCCTGCTGGTTTTAATATTTGTACCTTTAAATTCCGCTTTTCTTGTATGGGTTGAACGTAAGGTTGCGGGGCATATACAACTTCGCCCGGGACCTATGGAAGTAGGCCCGCATGGAATACTACAGAGTCTGATCGATGCTGTAAAATTGATGTGCAAGGAAATGATAACACCTGATCTTGCAGATAAACCTCTTTTCTGGATGGCTCCTTGTATCGTTGTAATTCCGGCTATTGTTTGTTTTGTTGTAATTCCTTTCAGCCCGGTTATGCAGATCAGAGAGCTAAATGTAGGTATTTTGTTGATTTTTGCTTTTTCCAGTATTTCAGGTTTATCTATAATGATGGGCGGATGGGCTTCAAATAATAAATATTCTCTGATTGGTGCTATACGGGCTGTTGCTCAGAGCATAGCTTATGAAATACCTCTTCTGCTTGCAACGATGCCGGTTATTCTTATGAGCAATTCCTTTAAGATGAGTAAAATTGTTGCGGATCAATCTCCTGTTTGGAATTTTATTCTGCAACCGGTTGCCGCTATAATTTTTATTATCTGTTCGACGGCAGAAACGAACCGGGCTCCTTTTGACCTTGTAGAGGCCGAGTCCGAGCTTGTTTCGGGATTTCATACTGAATATACCGGAATGAGAGACGCCCTGTTTTTTATGGCGGAATATACAGCCATGTTCATAGCCTCATCTATGGCCGTAGTCCTGTTTTTTGGCGGTTGGCACGGTCCATTTTTCTCCGGATTAGGCTGGTTCGTGCTAAAGGCTTACTTTCTTGTTTTCGTTACCGTCTGGATAAGATGGACTTTCCCAAGGCTTCGTTTTGATCAGCTTATGAATTTTGCATGGAAAGTACTTATTCCGATTGCACTCTTAAACCTTTTGGTAACAGCTGTTGTTATTAAGGTGCTTTAATGAATACCTCGTATGGCTTCAAACAGTACGTTAAGGAGATATTTACAGGATCAAAGAGCCTCATTATAGGTATGGGGATAACTTTCAAACATATGTTCCGGCCTATAGTTACAGTTCAGTATCCTCGTCAGAAGCCGATTATGACTCCACACTTCAGGGGACATATCGAAGCTATTTTATTTGATGACACAAAGAGCCATCATTGCGTTGCCTGTGGATTATGCGCGCGTACCTGTCCTTCTCATGTAATTAAGGTACAGGGAGAAAAGACAAAGGCCGGTGACAGAAAATACGGTAAACAATACTTTATTGATTTTACAAAGTGCAGCCTTTGCGGTTTATGTGTGGATGTTTGTCCTGAAAAAACTCTTAAATTTTCCGATGAGTATGAATTGGCCTTTTATTCACGCTGGGACGGAGTAATGGATATTATGCAAAGGCTAGAGGAAAGAAAATGACTACCACAATATCAGATCTGATACCGCCGCTGATGGTGGCGCAGGCTGCTTTCGTGCTGATGATTGTTTTCACGCTTGCAGGTGCATTTTTAGCGGTAATACCGAAAAAAATTGTACATAATATTTTGGGTCTTGCTCTTGCCATGTTCGGAATAACAGGAGTTTATCTTTATTTAGGCAGTCAATTTGTTGCAATGATGCAGTTGCTTATATATGTCGGTGCGATATGTATGACTTATATATTTGCTATTATGCTTTCGCCTCCGCTTGAAAAAGAACTGCCTAGAAGAAATAAACTCAAAGTTATAACTGCAACAGCTGTTAGTTCAATAGTTTTCATAGTCATGGTGAAGATGATTCTGAGTCTTAAGATTGAACCAATAGCTGATGCAACCCGTGACTGGTCGATCAAAACCCTGGGACAGCTGCTGCTGACCCGTTATTTTCTTGTTTTCGAATTGATCTCTCTTCTTTTGGCAATTGCAATTATAGGTTCTATTATGGTTGCTAGTTTTGTCCGGAAAAGGAATTAACACATGGAATGTCTTACAACATATTTAATTCTGGGCGCCTTGTTGTTTTGTATCGGAATATTCGGGATATTACAGCATAACAGTCTCATAGGTATGCTGATTTCTACCGAACTGGTTCTTAATGGCGCTGCCATAAATTTCATGGCTTTTAATATGTTTTTGTCAAAAGAGCCTGCAACAGGTCAGATATTTGCTTTGTTTATTATGGGTGTTGCGGCTGCTGAAGCTGCTGTAGCTCTCAGTATTATTATTACCGTCTATCGTAATTTTAAAACGATTAATGCTGATAGTGTCAGCGAACTGAAAGGTTAGATACTTAAAGCCAAATGGAAACCATTATCACTATAAAGCCGGTTGTTGCAGTCCTGATCGCTTCTTTTGCTTCGCTGCTTATTATGGCTACTCCTAAAAAACCTAATCTTAGAGAGACCTGGTCTGTTTTAGGTGCAGTAGCTACTTTTCTTACTATACTTTCCATGACACCCCTTATTCTGTCGGGTAAAGCGCTTGAATATACCCCTTTTGTCATATTGCCGGGCATTTCACTCAAATTCAGGGTTGATGCTCTCGGGCTTATTTTCGGAACAATAGCTTCCTTTCTCTGGATATTGGTTACATTTTATAATATCGGCTATATGCGTTCCTTAAAGGAACATGCGCAAACCCGGTATTATTTCTGTTTTGCTGTAGCAATTGTAGGAGCTGTTGGTGTTGCTTTTTCAGGGAACCTTTTTACGTTGTACCTGTTTTATGAGCTTATCACCATCTTTACATATCCGCTTGTTGCCCATCATCAGGATGAGGAATCATATGAGGGTGCCAGGAAATACATGGTCTATCTTACAGGCACTGCAAAATCATTTTTCCTGCCTGCAATTATTATGACCTATATACTGGCCGGTACTCTTGATTTTGCTCCATCAGGTATTTTGCATGGCATATTTCCTGCCACAGCAAACCCACTTCTGGTAAAGATTACTTATGTTCTTTATCTTGCCGGTTTTGCAAAAGCAGCCATGATGCCATTTCACAACTGGTTGCCATCGGCGATGGTTGCACCTACTCCTGTAAGCGCTCTTCTTCATGCAGTGGCTGTTGTTAAAGCAGGAGTTTTCTGCACGAGCAGGGTTATGCTTTCTGTTTTTGGTGTGGAACTGATGAATTCATTGAATTTGGGAATTCCAACCGCTTATGTGGCTGCTTTTACAATTTTGATGGCTTCGGTAATAGCGCTTACTAAAGACGATCTGAAAGCAAGGCTGGCATATTCAACAGTAAGTCAGCTTTCATATGTTATACTTGGTGTCGCACTTCTTACGCCAAGTGGTGTTACCGGTGGGCTGATTCATATTGCAAACCATGCTTTTTCAAAAATAACACTCTTTATGTGTGCCGGTTCAATTTATGTTTCACTTCATACTAAAAAAATCAGCGAAATGGGTGGTATTGCAAAACAGATGCCTTTTACTATAGCAGCATTCAGTATAGCAGCATTGAGCATGATAGGGGTTCCTCTTGTTTGCGGATTTGTTACTAAATGGTATCTGGCAATTGGAACTATGCAGGCAAATAATAAAATTCTTTTAGTAGTCTTGCTTGCCAGCACAATCTTAAACACAGGTTATTTTTTCCCAGTGATTTTAAAAACGATATTTGGTAAACCCAGGGAAGGTGATCCGGGAGCTAAACACAGTGGACTTCATGAAGCACCGGCATATATGGTTATCCCGTTGCTTCTTACAGCCACGGCATCCGTGCTTATGGGCCTCTATCCGGATTATTTCATGAATATAGTAAAGTCGGTAGATCCGGATTATTTAATGAATACACTAAAGGCGGTTTTTACATCATGAATTTTGCTGAACCAATACAATATTTAAGAGATAATTTGAAAACAGTAAAAATTGTTATGTGGATATGTATAGCAGGGGCTCTTGCGTTCGATGTTTATATTAAAGTTTTTGCTGCACATCATGCTGAGCATGGAGAGATTCATTCTTTTGCCGATAAGCTTTTTATCTGGGCAGAAACGATTCCGTGCTTCTGGTCCGCTTTTGGTCTGATATGCTGCATCCTTCTTATCCGGATAATGAAGGGGTTGTCGCATACTGTGCTGATGAGAAAAGAGGGTTACTATGAATAACTTCATCCATCCGGCGATATTCTTTATTTTTGGCGCATTGTTTATTCCGTTGATCCCGGGCAAATTTAAAAAGATCTATCTTCTTATAATGCCGCTTCTTGCTTTTTATACAGTGCTTACAATGGAGACCGGGGTTTATGCCCATTTTAAATATTTGGAATTTGATATAATATTAGGGCGTGTAGATAGCTTGAGCATTGTTTTTGCTCATGTATTTACACTTATGTCTATTATCGGCGTGCTTTTCGGCCTTCATGTTGATGAAGATGCACAGCATATAGCTTCATATTTCTATGTAGGAGGTTCTTTAGGTGTTGTTTTTGCCGGAGATTACCTTACTGTTTTTATCTTCTGGGAAATGATGGCATTGGCTTCTACCTTTTTAATATGGTTCAGAAGGGAACCCGCCTCATTAAAAGCTGGTCAGCGATATCTTCTTATGCATATCTTTGGTGGTCTTCTTTTGCTTGGAGGTATTTTCCTGCACTATAAAAGTTCTGGAAGTATAGCATTTGAGAAGCTTCTGCCGGACAATGCCGGAGTTGCCGAATATTTGATTCTTGCAGGATTTGCACTAAATGCTGCTGTATTTCCGTTGCATGCTTGGCTTCCGGATGCATATCCTGAAGCAACAGTTACAGGCGCTGTTTTTATGTGTGCTTTTACCACTAAGACAGCGGTTTATGTTCTTGCCCGTGCATTTCCGGGTTTTGAAGTTCTGGCTATTATGGGAACTGTAATGACAATCTATGGAGTATGTTACGCTACCATCGAAAATGACATGCGCCGTATTCTTGCTTACCATATTATAAGTCAGGTCGGTTACATGGTTGCTGGTGTCGGAATAGGGACGGAGCTTGCGCTTAATGGCGCTTGCGCACATGCTTATGCTCATATTCTGTATAAGGCGCTGCTTTTTATGGGAGCAGGTTCTGTTTTGATGATGACCGGAACTTCAAAACTGAATAAATTGGGCGGTATTTACAAGTATATGCCTTTGACAATGATATTTTATATAATAGGCGGTATTTCTATCTCAGGCTTTCCACTGTTTAGCGGATTTGTAAGTAAATCTATGATAGTTGCAGCCGCAGGTGAGCATCACCGTCCGATATTGATGTTGCTTCTCTTGCTGGCCTCTGTAGGTACATTCCTGTCGGTAGGTTTGAAACTGGCCTATTTTGCATTTTTTGGAAAAGATTGTGGAATTAAGCCAAAAGAACCGCCTAAAAACATGTTGTGGGCCATGGGAATCACATCTTTTTTATGTTTCTTAATTGGAGTATATCCAAAAGTTTTATATGATTTGCTGCCTTACAAAGAAGCAGCGGCTGAATTTCATCCATATAATATGCCGCATCTTTCGGAAACTATGCAGCTCTTATTATTTACGGGACTTGGATTTTTCTTATTGCTTAAAAGATTACAGCCTGAAGCCAAAATCAATCTGGATTTTGACTGGTTCTATCGCAATTTATTAAATGGTTTTATGTGGTTTGATCAAAAGATAATTCAGTCTATTGATGTTGCTTGGGGCAATGTGTATAAAAGTTTTGGTATTAAAATATTGATGATGTCTGTAGCAAGATTTTTTGCATGGTTTGATAAATGGGCTATCGATGGTGTTGTTGATAATGTGGCATATGGAACGAGATGGATAGGGGATAAAGCACGCAGGGCTCAGACAGGAAATCTCCAGAACTATCTTGCCATGGCTATTTTAATAATTTTTGTTATTGTCGGTGTTCACTGGTTTTTTTAATTTATATTAAACCGGATGAATTTATTTGAAGTTATAAATGATAACCGCCTCGGGCGGGATTACGAAGCCTTCAGGTTTAATTACTTCAGGAAAATAATTATAAATGGATTTTTTAATTCCCAATCAGCTTAATTATCCCATTTTGAGCGTTTTAATATTTACGCCCCTGGCCGGAGCTTTTGTTTTATTTATGATCCGGAATGAGACTGTTGCAAGAATTTGGACTTTACTTGTAAGTCTGGCGGTTTTTGCGCTTTCACTTCCATTATATTTCAATTTTGATCATAGCACTACAAATTATCAATTTGGAGAGCACTTTGCATGGATTCCATCATATAATATAAATTATACTTTAGGAATTGATGGTATAAGTTTGCTTCTGGTGCTTTTGAGTACGTTTCTTATTCCAATATGTGTTTTGGCTTCATGGAAATACATAGATAAAAGAGTCAAAGAATTTCATTTCTGTCTTCTTTTGATGGGAAGTGCATGCGTCGGTATTTTTTCATCACTTGATTTTGTATTGTTTTATATTTTCTGGGAAGCAATGCTGATACCAATGTATTTGCTAATTGCTGTCTGGGGTGGTCCTGAAAAAGTTTACGCTTCTATTAAGTTCTTTATATATACTATGGTTGGTAGTGTTTTCCTTTTAGTTGCAATGATAGCACTGTATCTTAAAGTAGGAACTTTCAGCATTCCGGAATTAATGACTCATACATATTCATTTAATTTTCAGTTTTGGGTTTTTCTTGCTTTCGGCATCGCTTTTGCCATTAAAGTGCCAATGGCTCCGTTTCATACATGGTTGCCAGCAGCACATGTTCAAGCTCCAACAGCAGGAAGTGTTTTACTTGCCAGTGTTTTACTGAAGATGGGAACTTACGGATTTTTAAGGTTTTGTCTACCTATAACACCAAATGCAAGTATTTATTTTGCTCCATATATTCTTATCATATCTATTTGCTCCATTGTATACGGGGGATACGTTGCTCTTGGACAAAGTGATATGAAAAAGCTGATCGCTTATTCAAGCGTTGCGCATATGGGGTTTGTTACTCTTGGGATATTTTTATTTAACAAATATGGTCTCGAAGGGGCTATATTGCAGATGATAAACCATGGAATAACAACAGGTGCTCTCTTTTTATGTGTTGGAATAATTTATGAGAGAAGTCATAGCCGACTTATTGCGGATAACTCCGGTATTGCCAAGATAATGCCGATTTATATTGGATTCTTTGGCTTTTTCTGTCTTTCTTCAATGGCTTTTCCAGGTACTAACAGCTTTGTAGGTGAGTTGTTGATTTTACTTGGTGTATTTACTGATCATAAATTGATAGGCGCTTTGAGCATACCTGGAGTTGTTTTGGCTGCAGCATATATGTTGCATTTACTTCAAAGAATATCATGGGGTAAAAAAGTAAAGGGACATTTTACAGATATGAATATAAGAGAGGTTATTTATTTAACGCCTCTTGTTATATTTGTTTTATGGATTGGTTTTTCTCCCGGTCCATTTTTAAATGTTATGCATGCAAGTGTTGGTCATCTTATGGAACAGTTGCAAAATGCTGGCGCAATTACTTTAGTTAAGTAGTATTTTGCCTGATTGTTTTAATAATTTAATCATTTATTATAATAAACTCATATAAAATAAATATAATGAGACTTATTAAGTTATCAAATTCAATGATTCTGAGGAATAAATAATAATGGATGTTGTATTATTTCTGCCGGAAACCTATCTGCTCTTGATGGCACTGGCTTTTTTCTGCCAATCTTTATGGAAATCATCTGCTCAATTGAATCAGGGTATAGCTGTATTTCTAACCGGCATCGGAGTATTCATTAATCTTTATACCTTAAATATGACGGGAGATCTCTTCTGCCAGGCTTATAGGGTTGATCTGTTTTCACAGACATTTAAGCTTCTTCTAAGTATTGGTCTCTTCATGATAGTAGTACTTTGCAGAAAAAATAAGAGTATTGAAGAGAGACTTCAGCCTGAGTTTTTTATGTTTCTTTGTGTAAGTGCCTTGGGACTGATGCTTATGGTAAGCAGTGTTGAGCTGATTACAATTCTTATATCCATGGAATTGTCTTCATACTCACTTTATATACTGATACCTATTAGCAAGGATATTAGTCATGGAAGAATTGAAGCTGCTGTTAAATATATTATTTTTGGTGCCGCAGCCACAGGTATTATGCTTTTTGGAATGAGTTATATATTTGGCCTAACTCAGTCTACATATATTTCTGAAATTATGAAAAAAATGCCGGAATTGATTGGGCAACCGGTAGGAATAGTTGGTATTCTTTTAATCCTTTGCGGTTTTTTCTACAAGCTTTCAGTTGTTCCATTTCATTTCTGGACTCCGGATATATATGAAGGTACGGCTAATGAAACCGTTTCATTTATTGCAACTATGCCAAAGATTGCAGCAGCAGCTTTGCTTATAAGGATTGTAAGCCTTGCGCCTGCCGGATCTGTTGATCTTATTCAGGTATTAGTTTTTATTTCTGCTGTTTCAATGACTTTTGGAAACATTGCGGCACTTGTTCAAAAGGACCTAAAAAGGCTGCTTGCTTATTCCAGTATTGCCCATGCGGGATATATACTTCTTGGTATTTTAACTCTAAATATAAATGGATATTCAGCAGTAATCTTTCATATAACTGCTTATATGTTGATGAACCTTGCATGTTTTCTCGTTATTTCGACTGTATCTGAAGAAGGTAAAAATGTTACAATAAGTGATATTGCAGGACTTCATAAACGTTCACCTTTGCTGGCTTTTACTCTTGCAGTTGGTTTTTTTGGACTTGCCGGTATTCCACCTACAGCTGGATTTACAGGTAAATTTTTTCTTTTTATTGCTGCTTTAAAAGAAGGACATCTTGCATTAATAATTATAGCTGCTGTTAATACTGCTATATCTATTTTTTATTATCTGAATATTGTTCGTTCTGCATATGGACAGGATCCGGATGGATTGCCTTCAGTGCCAGTAAGTTTTTCGAATAGATTATTAAATTACGGATTAATTATCGCTATCATAATTTTAGGTGTTATCCCGGCTAAGTTCATTGAATTTGCACGTACTGCCTGTGAAACGATAAAATTGTAAATGGAGTAAAGATAAATGTCGGAAGTATCTACAAATTGCATTGAAACCTGTCAGACAAAAGATATGCTTCGTGTCTCAGGTAATCCACCAAGGATAACTGTGTGTGGAGTTGGGAAGACATCTAATGCCTGTAGCGGTGAAATTATTTATAAAGGACTTATTGCAGAATCCAAGAGACTTAATATTCCTGTGATTATCGAACCTGCAAAATTCGGTTGTAGCGGTAAATGTAATAATGGTCCATATATCAGTCTGCCACATCTGGGTCTTTTTTATCATAAAATAAAGGACAATCATGTATCTTTAATTATTAAAGAAACAATAGGAAATAATAAAATATTATTTCCTATATTATATCTTAATTCACTACAGACTTTAAGAGGGGATTTGATCTGGGATAAAGTAAGCGGATGTATAATGACTATGGAGTCAAATGTTTGTATGGTTCAGCTTGCAGATTATCTGATTAAGTTTCATGCTAATGAGTCTTGTGGAAAATGTGTCCCATGCCGTTTGGGTATACAACGACTCATAGAACTAATTTCCGGAGTTGTTAGTGGTAATTCTCCGGCAAATGCTGTTGAGCAGATGCAGACAATGATTCGTTTAACTGATCAGGCTGCATATTGTGCTTTTGCAGGAAAAGTATCTAAAATAATTCTGGCTATAATATCAAATTTTAGAGAAGAATTTGAAACGCATATTAAAGAGAAAAACTGCGCATTGGGAGTTTGTAAATTTAAAAAATAATTTATTAATACTGCCAATATTAAAATGGTGGTAATTAAGTTTGATACGGAAAAGAGAAAAGATATGTTTAAAGTCGTTGTTGACCCGGATAATTGTGTAGGGGATGGGGAATGTATAGAGGTCTGTCCGGTAGATGTATTGCAGCTTAAAAATGGTAAAGCCTCTCCAGTGAGGCCGGATGATTGTATAGGCTGTGAAAGCTGTGTTCAAGCTTGCGATTTTCTTGCTATAAAAGTAACTGAGATTTAAAATAAAAATTCTGCTTTAATATCTTCCAAATAATAAAAACATACAAAACGACTGTTGAAGGAAATGTTTTTATCCAATTTTGTTGTGCCCTGTCTGTCTTCAATAAATAGTTAAAAAAATAGCCATAATTACTTCCTATATCTTTTATAATGTATTTATCGAATTCTGCAAAATACAGAATTAATTATATTCTGATAATTCACAGGAAGAATTTTATTATTTATCCGATATGATAGATTTACATACCTTATTTCAAGGAATTACCTTTTGAATTGTTGATATAAATAAATAAGTATTTGTAATATTGATTTGATTAAACAAATAATTATCATATGACATTTATGACATATGTAACATATTAGATAAATTCAATATTTTTACAATAATAAGCTTATTTTTTCTTGACTTGTTTGACCAAATATTGACATATATAGCTTCAATTAATCATAAAAAACAAAAGCTCTCAAACAGCAGATGTATTGCCTGCTTTATTGATGCAGGAAACTTCAAACAATAAAATAATAATACCGATAGCGGAGTAAAGTATGTCTAAAGTGTCTCTTACTATTAATGGTAAAACTGTTACCACGGAATCCGAAAACACCCTCCTGCAGGCCGCTGCTCAGGAAGGGATTTTTATACCAACTCTTTGTCATCATCCTCTTTTAAAACCGGAAGAATCTTGTAGAATATGTGTGGTTGAAGTAAAGGGAGAGCCAAGGCCGGTGACATCTTGCACTTATAAGGTTGCTGAAGGGATGGAAGTTCAAACTGATACTTCAAACATCAGGGAATTTCGTAAAAACATACTTTCTTTACTTCTTGAACAGCATTATGGAGATTGTGTTGCCCCATGCCATATGGCTTGCCCTGGAAAACTCGATATTCAGGGATATGTAGCTCATATTGAAAGAGGCAATTATATCGATGCCCTTAAACTTATTAAAGAAAAAACTCCTTTTGCGGCAACTCTTGGAAGAGTATGTCCGCATCCCTGCGAAAATGAATGCCGTCGCACCCGTGTTGAAGAAGCAATTAATATTAAGGATTTAAAGAGATATGTTGCAGATTATGCTGCCGAACGCGGAATTAGTTCAACTCCTCCGGCACCTGCTGATACAGGTAAAAGAGTTGCTATAATAGGAGGCGGACCTTCCGGGCTTGCTGCTGCATATTATCTGCGTCTTAAAGGTCACGCTGTAACAATATATGATGCAATGCCTAAACTTGGTGGCATGTTACGATATGGAATACCTGAATATCGTCTTCCAAAGGCAGTACTTGATCAGGAAATTAAAGAAATTCTTGATCTTGGAGTACAGGTATTTACAAACAAGAAATTTGGTAAAGACTTTTCCCTGGCTTCAATTAAAAATGAGGGATTTGATGCAATTTATTTGGCAATTGGTGCCTGGAATTCATATAAACTGGGAATACCAGGTGAAGATCTGCCTGGAGTTATGTCAGCAATTGAATTTCTTATAAGAAATGCTTCCGGAAATCCACCTCCTGTTGGAAAAAAGGTGATAGTAATTGGTAACGGAAATACAGGCATGGATGCAGCCCGCAGCTGCCTTCGCATGGGCGCAAAGGAAGTTATTATGCTTTATCGGCGGACCAAAGCTGAAATGCCGGCTAATCCGCAGGAGATTCATGATGCTGAACAAGAAGGTATAAAAATTCATATTTTGGCTACTCCTACAAGAATTATTTCAAAAGACGGAAAGTTCTCAGGAGTGGAATATCTTAAGAATGAATTGAAAGCTGCTGACAGCAGCGGACGTCCAAGTCCTGTTCCTATCAAGGATTCTGAAACAATTATTGAAGCTGATCAGGCTATTGTATCCATCGGGCAGTTTTCTGATGTGGCTTTTCTAAAAGATGATTCCGAGCTTAATAAAACAGCTTTTACAAAAAAAGGAATTCCTGAAACAGATTTAAACACCTTGCAATCTATTCTTCCTTACCTTTTTATTGGTGGGGATCTTTTAAGAGGCCCAAGAACAGTTATTCAGGCAAGCGCAGATGGACGTGGGGCAGCCTTATCTATAAACCAGTATCTGACTGATGGAGTTGTTATACAGGAAGCGAAACCCTTCAATATAACAAAAGGAAAATTAAAAGAAGTCGATCCGGTCAATTTTGAAGGTCTTATCAGCAAACCACGTACCTCTACGCCGCTTCTTTCAGTTGCCGAGCGCTGTAAGAGTTTTGAAGAAGCAGAGCTTCCACTGACCGAACAACAGGCCAAAGCCGAAGCCGAAAGATGCCTTTCCTGCGGCTGTCTGGACAGTTTTAACTGCCAGCTTAGAAAATATGCCACAATTTATGATGTTGATGCAAGCAAACTGAATTTCTGGAAAAGTCCGAAATATAAAATAGAAAACTCTCATCCTTTCATAACTGTGGATCCGAACAAGTGTATCGTATGCCGCAGATGCGCCGTGGGATGCGATAATTATCAGATTCAGTATGCCATAAAAGTAGATGAGGTTTCCGATGAAAACCGTATTGGCCCGCCCCAATATGCACCAAACATTAATGATAAGTGCGTGGACTGTGGTTTGTGTGTCGGAAACTGCCCCACAGGCGCTCTTCAGGAGAAGATAAAAGGCAAACAGGGTCCCTTTGAGATGAAAAAAATCAGGACAACCTGTACTTATTGCGGAGTTGGATGCCAGATTATGCTTGGAGTATCCGGAGGTGAAGTAATAAATGTTGCAGGCGTTGCCGGAGTTGCACCAAATTTTGGGCATCTTTGTGTAAAAGGTAGGTTTGCCTTTGATTTTATCAATAGCCCCGATCGTTTGAGCACTCCTTTGATAAAACAGGATGATGGCAGCTTTAAGGAAGCAAGCTGGGAAGAAGCCCTGGATCTTGTTGCAAGCAGTTTTGCTGCAATAAGAGATGAATACGGTGCTGATACATTGGCGGCTCTCACTTCTGCAAGGATCACAAATGAAGATAATTATCTTGTCCAGAAGCTGGCAAGGGCCGTATTTAAAACCAACAATGTCGATCATTGTGCGCGTCTCTGACATTCCTCTACAGTGGCCGGTCTGGCCGCAGCATTCGGAAGCGGAGCAATGACAAATACTATAGGTGATCTTGACGAAGCGGATGTGATTTTGCTTACAGGATCAAATACTACCGAAAACCATCCGGTTATATCCTCATACATTAAAAGGGCGATCAAATTTAAAGGGACAAAACTGATCGTTGTAGATCCAAGACATATCAATATGACTTTATTTTCAAGAAACTGGCTCCGTCCGAATCTTGGGACGGATGTTGCCTGGATTAACGGGATGATGCACATTATTATCAAGGAAGAACTTTATGATAAAAATTTTGTGGAAAACCGTACAACCGGTTTTGAAGATTTAAAGAAGGCTGTGGAGAAATATACTCCTCAATATGTTGAGTCAATAACGGGTATACCGGCGCAAAGTCTTATCGATGCAGCAAGGCTGTATGCCGGAGCAAAAGCAGGCGCGATTGTTTACTGTATGGGTATTACCCAGCATACAACCGGAACCGATAATGTGAAGTCTTTGGCTAACCTTTCCATGCTTTGCGGCAATCTCGGAATCAGGGGAGGAGGTGTAAATCCTTTACGCGGTCAAAATAATGTTCAGGGTGCCTGTGATATGGGAGGACTTCCCGATGTTTTCTCCGGCTATCAGAAAGTTATTGATCCGGCTTTAAGAGAAAAAATGGAAAAGGCCTGGGGAGTTTCAGGGCTTTCTGATAAACCGGGCTTAAAGGCTACTGAAATGATTCCAAAGGCCCATGACAAAAGCTTAAGAGCGCTTTATATAGTTGGTGAAAATCCGCTTATTTCTGATCCTGATATCAATCATGCTGAAAAATGTATAAAGAATCTAGATTTTCTTGTTGTGCAGGATATTTTCATGACAGATACAGCCAAGCTTGCCAACGTTGTTCTTCCTTCCGCCTGTTTTGCCGAAAAGGAAGGAACATTTTCAAACACTGAGCGCAGAGTTCAGCGGGTGCGAAAAGCGGTTGATCCGCCCGGACAAGCAAAAGAAGACTGGAAAATAGTCTGTGAAATTGCAAACCGTATGGGATATCCGATGACATATGAAAGCAGCGAAGCTATAATGGAAGAGATTTGTCAGGTAACTCCTTCGTATGCCGGAATAACTTATGACCGGATAGACCAGGTCGGAATTCATTGGCCCTGTCCGAACGCAGATCATCCGGGTACGCCTATCTTGCACACGCAGGCATTTCCTATAGGAAAAGGCGTTTTTCATGCGATTGAATATCTGCCTCCGGCAGAGCAGACCGATCAGGAATATCCTCTTTATCTTACAACAGGCCGTGTAATTCATCAATATCATACCGGAACCATGACGATGAAATCGGATGGAATAAATGAAAGGGCTCCGGAAAATTTTGTTGAAATTTCACCATCAGATGCTAAGAAATTCGGTTTTGAAGACGGATCATTGGCAAAAATCATATCAAGAAGAGGAGATATTACAGCAAAGATTAAAATATCTTCAACTGCTGTTGATGGAACGGTTTTTATCCCGTTCCATTTTGCCAAGTCTGCAGCAAACAAACTTACAAATGCTGCTCTTGATCCTGTATCAAAGATTCCGGAATATAAAGTCTGTGCAATAAAGCTTTCCAAAGCTGCATAATAGTTTTTAATAAAATATTTTCAAATATACAAAACCCGTTATTGGTATCAATACAATAACGGGTTTTGTATTTCATGGCATATGAAAAAATATTTCTTGACGATTATGTCGTTAATGAACATCATTGTATCAGAAGTAACTTGCAAATTGCGTCTTAGCATTTTTTTAACATTACCATCCTGCAGATAAGCTTATGTGTAACAACATAAAGGATAAATTAAATGCACATACATACTCTTGAAACCTGGCAGCATAACCATGATTTCGCAGTCATACATAAAAAAGGTGAACGGCGCACAACACAGGTTTTAATCATGACTGCCGTTACAATGGTTATAGAAGTAATTGCAGGCATAGTATTTGGTTCTATGGCCTTGCTGGCTGACGGATGGCATATGGGTACACATGTTGCAGCTTTTCTGATTGCAATATTTGCTTATAAATACGCCGGAAAACATGAAAATAATCCTATGTTTACTTTTGGTACCGGTAAGGTAAGCGTACTTGGCGGATTCGCAAGTGCTATAGCCTTGGCAGTGGTTGCTTTGGTGATGTCTGTCGAATCAATACAGCGTATAATAAATCCGCAGCAAATCCATTTTAATCAGGCAATTGGTGTGGCAACGCTTGGATTGTTTGTTAATTTGATATGCGCCTTTATTTTGCAGGGAAAGCATGATCATGTTCATGCAAATCAACATGATCATCACCATAAACAAGATCATAATCTGAAAGCCGCATATTTTCATGTATTAGCCGATGCTTTAACTTCGGTATTTGCAATTATCGCACTTCTTTCCGGAAAAATGTTCGGTTGGAACCGGCTTGATCCGATAATGGGCATAATCGGCGCTTTAGTCATAACACGCTGGTCTTATAGTTTACTCAAAGAAACCAGTCCTATTCTGTTGGATGAAAATATTGAAGAAAAGTACAAATCCGAAATCAAAGCAAATGTTGAGTCAGATTCCGATAATCGCATATCAGACCTTCATTTATGGAAAGTCGGTCCTAGTGATTATGCAGTAATAATTTCACTGGTTACACATTTTCCTAAACCGGTGGAACATTATAAGCATTTATTAAAAAATATTAGCCATTTGTCTCATATCACAATTGAAGTAAACCAATGCATGAGTGAACCGTGTACTGTGCCAAAATCAAGCATCTCATAAAACTTTATCTTTTTAAAAATGGCATCAAGAAATAGTTATTTAATATAGTCTTATTTTAAAGATGAAATAGAAGTTGATGAATCCTGTTTTGATGGTAAACTATTAAATAAAATCAAACAGCGACAAGGTGTTTTCAAGAAAATCCATGTTTAAAATAAACGGTTAAAGTCAAATCATTCCTGAAGTGCTAAGGTAATATTATAAACATTATAACTTATTATATTAATATCAGAAAGTTATTTGCTCCGATAAACGATACGGTTTAAGCATAATTGTCGGGATCTTTGCATAACGCTCTTTTTTCGCGATTACTGAATCTGTTATTAAGTTGATTTATAACTTTATTTGAACCTGAGCAAAATTGAACATCCTTCAAAGATTTCTTATCAAAATAAAAATATCTGAAAAATATTACAAAAATATTCACGGAACAGATTTATTATAATCGCCATAACCAATTGTAATTGCTTCATAGATATATCCAAATTTGTATTTAATGCTGTTTATCTGTAAAAAGTTTATAATTAAAAACAGGAGAATAGCCATATGAACAAAAAATATGAAAAACTTTTTGAACCTATTAAATCGGTTTTGCTTATAGGTGGAGGACCTGCCGGTATGGAGGCAGCCAGGATAGCGGGTATTCGTGGACATAAAGTAACATTGATTGATAAGAATCCGGTTTTGGGAGGTCTCTTAAGAACTGCCGCTGTTCCTGACTATAAATACCGGATCGGAAAATATGCCGACTGGATGGAGCGGCAGTTGGAAAATGCCGTTGTAAACATTCAAAGAGGAGTAGAAGTAACAGCGGATATGGTAAAAAAGATGAAACCGGATGTGATTATAGTAGCAACAGGTGCAAAACCATTTGTGCCGGATATTTCCGGGATAGAAAGCAATAACGTTGTTTATGCCATTGATGTATTGAACAAAGAAGCTAAAGTTGGAGAAGTAATAGTCATTATAGGTGGAAGATGGGTCAGTTGGGAAACGGCATATTGTCTGGCTAAAGAAGGAAAGCAGGTTGACATGGTGGTTCGTTCTGCGCTTCTTCCCGACGAATCCATTTTCAACAAATATACAATGCTGGATGAATTGCCCAAATATGATGTTACAATATATCTTAAATGGTGGCCGGCTGAAATAAGAAATAATGGGGTTATAATCAAAAACAAGGAAGGCAATGAAAAATTTCTGGAGGCCGATACGGTAATTGTGGGTACGGGGTTCATAAGCGATCACAGCATTTATAAGTCTTTGGAAGGTCTTGCCGAAGAAGTATATGAGATAGGAGACAGTGTTAGTCCGGGAAGGATTTATGATGCTGTTCATGAAGGATATCTAAGAGGAAAGGAAATATGAGTTTTTATTCCATAAAAAATTCAACTAAATCAGCATATTACAATTTTATCATTATTAATGGAATAACAATGTTGACATATAAAGATTTATTCTCCTATATTAGCTGATGCTTTGAAAGACATATCATAACAATAGTGCTGAAGTATTACTTAACTATACTTAAAACCAGAGAGAAGGTCATGAAAAAAATATTTATATCGATACTGATAAGTACCATAGTTTTACTCTTTCTGCCTTTGCATGGTTTTGCCCTGTCCGATGGAAAAACCGGCGGAGAAGATAACCCGAATCCAACCGTTTTTTTCGGTTTAATTGCAAAAGATGAATTTTCATTTCAGACCATTGCGGGAGCTTTATATTCTCCGGTGTACAAAAGAAGCGCCAGAGCTGAAATAAATTACGCTATGACAAACTTTCGCTTTATCTGGGGGTTGAATCCGGAGCTTACAGTGCAAAAGCTCAGTCTGGAAGGAAATATGGATTTCATCTTTGAGTTTACAAATTCTTTTATATTTAAGGGTGCAGGCAATATAATCAGTGGTGTAACCTGTCTGTTCAGATACAATCTTCCATATGGCACAAAAAATTTCTTCCCTTATATTCAGGCAGGAGCCGGGATAGTTTATAACGATGCATATAAGGATCATTCACAGGATCTTATTGGTCAGGCTACAGAATATACCCCCCAGATCAGTGTGGGGGGCGCTACCTGTTTGAAAAGAAATGGTCACTGGATGGTGAACTCATGTTTCACCATATTTCCAATGGAGGCGGTAGTGAGCGGAACGTAGGCGTTAACGCCCTTGGCGCTTTTATAGGGGTAACCCGCTATTTCTAAAGTTTTTTTAGATCAAGTGTTTCCATGAATGTGTTTATTGTTGCTTTTACCCTGGGCAGATCAAACTCTCTTATATCGGCATGATTACCTTCAAATGTGATTACCGGGATGTCGTTTTCAGCTAAGAAATATCTTATTTTCATCTGTCCGGAAGCTGTTCCTTCACATCCACGGTTCAGATGAATAAGAACTCCGTCAACGTTCCATTTTTTTACCAGATCCAGAATATGCTTATTCTTGCCCTTTCCGGAGAACTTCAGTGATCTTAATACCGTATTGGTTTCCAGTAACCACTTTGCATACCAGGAGCAAGCTTCTTCTCTTGTGTTTAATTTGATGCCGGCTTCTTTCGGTGTCTTTGCCGGGACCCGCGTATCCTGTTCGCTGTCGTAAGCCCATCCTCCTGATACACCGAACGAAAAGTGTGATCCTATGCTCACACCACCGAATTCCTCAATATAACGATAAATTTCAAGAGAGTGCCAGGGCGGCAGACCATCCAGTAACAATCTTAACCGTTCATTTTCAATCGCAGCTATTCCTCTGTCTGCCCTGTCTTTTAACTCATCTAACAATTCCTTGTAAAAATCCACAGAGGCTTTTTCGTGCCTCATAAGGACAGCTGTAACATAAAGAGAATGCATCATCTTCTCGTCCATCACAGCAGGAATGCTGCGGTTTACCATGCAGCAGTGTGCCCACAGGCTTGCTGATTCACATTCGCAGTTAAGAGCGTTAATAAATTTTTCATCGTCATATTTTTTTCCGGTTATTTTTTCCATCCATTCAATTATATCCAGCATCTGGTCTTTCAGATATTGATGCTTAAGATTTTTACTCTCTTTGCTTTCGTGTTCGCATTCCCATTCATACGGCATAAAATCCAAAGCATTGTAGGGCACGCCTTCCAGTTCGCTCATGATCTGATACCACTTTCCCTGGGTATCGCATATATGTGAGGTAATTTCAAAAGTCTCGCATTGATCCGATTATTTTTATAAAAAGCAGTTGAAATACCAAATAACATATTGATTTAATAAAGAGAATGCTCTATTATCTTCTTAAATTCACCAATTCAAGAAAGGATGATAATATGA
>NZ_JBAMMY010000202.1:0-3930 GCF_051233685.1 Desulfobacterium sp. N47 | reverse complement strand
ATATGGATTCCAGCCTTTAGTACTGTCTAAAATATAAAAACAGCAAGGAGCATCCCAAGAAGTATAAATATTATAGGACTGTTGTGCATCTTATTTTGCTGCATATCTCTCATCTTTTAATTTAATGCTCAAGATAACGCTATGGTCAGCCGCCGAATTTACGAGGTCGGCTGGACCAAATTGTTCGCACATCGTGATGTTAAAGGATAATGATCTAACCGAAAGCAGCTACTGGTACAGATCGCTCTTTTGCAAAACTTTGGCGGTGCAATTTGATGCGTTCAATCTCGTGCAATGTCTCAGATGTTAGATAGCTTTCCCCACAATGAGAGCAGGTGACCACAGGGACATTCTCTATAATAAGCAAATCCGAGCCCTTACCATAACTTCGGGTCACATGACGAACTTGAGCATCTTCTTGTCCACAAATATCACAAATCATTTTTCACCTCATATTTTGTATACAGTGATAATCACTAATTTGCCAGTAATACTCAATTTACCAATCACAACCGCCATGCCGGCTGAAATGGTTCCACCTTCAACAAGGTATTTCCACTCTTTTGTATTTTGGTCTTTTTGTCGTTCAACGATTTTACCTGTAAGAACAACGCGTTCGATGTCAAAAATGGACAGATTGTCATCAGCCATTTCTTCTTCCGCATGAAGGGTCATTACGTACTGTCGGGTACGAATTCTTTCCCGCATTTGCTTTAAAATGCGATCATACATGTCATCCTCTCGGCAGATTTATATGTCTTTCAATCATACCATAAAATTCATCGTTTGTGATAGAGGGTGCGAACGCTCCGCATAACCGGCTGGCAATGGAGCGCAGCGGAATTGCCAGCCCGAGTTGACGCGGTTGTTAGGCGACTTAATGGCATTAATTGACAATCTCAAAATCAAGAATCCGAAACTCAACCGCAGAGTCTCTCCACTTCGTCAATACTCCAATGCTTTCGTGTACACGGCTGGTTACCCTTTTCGCGAGACCGGCCGGAATCAGGCCGTTAAACCTAACAACATCCACATCCAATGGGATACCCTGCGCATCTCGGAAGACAAGGAGACAATAGACATTCTTGACAGGTTCCCTCAGTTGGTTTCGCAGCGAGAAGGAATAAGCGCCTGAAAACTGGTCCCCTGGGAGATCCCACGCAAGCCGCCCTCCGACAACGCCTTCCGAGCTTCGCCCGCCCAAGTCCGCTAAAATCGATCGTCGAGCCTTCGTCGGCTTGGCCTGTACCAATGGCTTTGCAGTCCCAGCCTTTCCAAGTAACGCCTTCAAATAGTTTGACGGTATTGCGAAATTTAGGTTCTGGCCACCTCTAAAAGTCGCTACGGAAACGCCGATTACTTCCCCCTTGCCGTTCAGCACCGGACCACCACTGCTACCGGGGGATATGGGGGCGGTAATCTGCAGAAGCTTGTCGGTTCCAACCTCTCGGATGCTGCTGACGATGCCCTGTGAAAAAGTGCCTTCCAAACCCTGAGGATTTCCAACGGCATAAACTATTTCCCCGACCTGAACGAATTCACTATTGCCAAGGGCAACTGCTCCTGCACGAGCACCAGAAATTTTGAGAACCACAAGATCCCGTTCGGGGTCTACGGCGGTAATGCCTTCGATGTCGTATTTTGTTTTCTGACCAATTATTTTTGCGTATCCTCTTGCGGCACCCTCGACAACATGTAGACGGCGATGAAGCGTTTAAAGGTCTCATTGTCAAGATCACGCAGCCCACGGTCAACGCCTGTCATCAGTTGCCCTTTTGACGCTCCGCCTCCTGCTCTCTGCTCAAGGTGTGATATAGATGCCAGATCAAAGCCGGCAAGTCCGACAATTTCCTTTATGTCGTAAAACGAAAAGTTGTTTTGCAGAGTTGCTCTAAGAGCATTCCATGCTTCGTCTATATTTTTCATTTTGCCCTTTCGACTATTGCGCCTAACGCGGGGCCTAAGCGGCGGGTGGGTTAGAATATCTGAAGATCAATGAACACATGCGTTGGTTACTTCAAAAAGCTTTGAAAAGCCGCGGCATCCAGCCCGTCCGTCTTCAGGCCATGGTTATGCAATTTATTCAATCTGATTTGCTTTATATTTTGTCTGCCACTCCTTAAACTTTCTTAGAGCATCCTTGTTCATTTCTTCAACGGATTTTTTGCTCAATTCCTTATGTAGTTTATGCCTTATTTCATGAAGTTCCCATAGCATATGATCCTCGTTTCTATCATAACTGTTTTTATATGTTTCCATATTTTGATCCTCCGAATATTTCCAGCGATCCGATTTCAATGGCTGCATAGTTATGTTTTTTATTAATTTCATGTACTTTTCTTATTGGATTTATGCTTACAATATGTTTGAAATTCCATGAAGCCAACGCCTCAAGATCATTTATAGAAGCTATTGCGATATGAGATGCGTCTTGAGGCTCCGACTTTGGAATTGCCCCTCTATTCATGTACTCATCTGATAGCTCTTTTGCCTTTTCAGAGAAAGAAAGAATTTTCATTTTATATCGCACAATCAGCTCGCTTATACCCTTCTTTTTCGTCTCATTTGTTAGCTTTTCGATTTCTTCAACGGTTATCACTGAAACGTACAGCTCATATGATAATGCCTCGTTTTCAAACCATTTTTGGGTAATCAACTGTCTCACCGGTTTAGATGTGTCAAAGTATGCACTCGGAACCGATGTGTCGAGATACAATTTGATTTTACTTTTTTTGGGCATCGCTCATTAACCTCGCTTTACTCGACACCATAACACGGAGCTGAGGGGCCGGGAAGGGGCTGCCCGAAACGGATAAATAAACACGAAGCTTTTGATGAACATGGCAGTGGAAAAAGCCCCTGCATTTCCCGGTCCCACTCAAGCGTTTTGTTCGCTGTTAAGCGGTGAATTATGATGATGGAGCATGTTTTTAGGGAATGGTTTTACCTTTTTCCATTCCTGTGATTCCGTCTCTGCTTGCCATAAATCATAGTTTTTCTGTAAATTAAGCCAAAAGTCTGGTGTAGTGTCGAAGGCGCGAGATAATCGCAAAGCCATATCAGGCGTTATCGTGCCTCTTTCATTTATAATTTTGGATAAGGTCTTCCTTGAAACACCAAGAGTCGCAGCCATATCCTTAATTGTAGCGGATAGGGGCAAAAGGTAATCTTCTTTTATTATATTGCCCGGATGTGTCGGGCGCCTTGTCATTTTTTTCATTGTTTGTCCCCCTAATGGTAATCATCGTAATCGACAATATAGGCGTCGCCGTCAATAAATTGAAAAAATACGCGCCAATTGCCGGATACTTTTACAGCATGAAAACCCTTTTTGTCGCCGCTCAAATGGTGGAGGAAAGAACCAGGGTAATTCATATCCTTTATTTCACTTGCGGCATTAAGACGATCAAGGATTCGTTCGAGCCTGTTAGAATGCTCAGGCTTAATTCCCCTCTTGCTCCCAGTGTAAAAAAATTCCTCCAACCCTTTATGTTTAAATGATTTTATCATAGCATGCTAAATGTAACTCAAAGGGTTACGATTGTCAATGTTTTGTATACGGCGAACGCTCCGCATAACCGGTTGGTAAAAGTTGCATAGCGAAGCGGCGCAGCTTTTACCAATCCGTGTTCATGCTGTTGTTGGGCGTCGTTTATAATTCGTGTTTGACCGACAAATGGTAATCGATTGAATTTGAAGATAAATATTGAATAAAAGTAAAACGAAGATTTTTCAGAAAGATGCATTTTATACTTGCATTCCTGACTCATTAATGGTAGTTATTTACTTGAGTAAACATCCTCCGGCAAAGCCGGAGGCTTTACGATTGCTGGCCCCTCAAAGGGGCCTGATCACAATCGAAAAACAAAAACCATCATATCAAGTTTCTTGTAACACCTGCCATTTTAGCAGTGATTTTTATCGGGAATC